>JADFXO010000008.1 GCA_015233485.1 Nitrospirota bacterium | reverse complement strand
CAAGCACGGGAATACGTTTTGCAAGCACTGTTTCAATATGAATTCACTAAGGCTGTCTCAGACAGACAAGAGATAAAGGAGGGGCTTGTCTATAAATCCCCGTCAGACGATATACTCGAATTCATAGAGGACCTCATAGGAGGGGTGATAAAAAATTTGAAAGAAATTGACGATGTAATACAGTCGGTCTCAAAAAATTGGGAACTGCAGAGGATTGCCTCAGTGGACAGGAATATTATCAGATTTGCCGTTTATGAATTACTATACAGGGCGGACATCCCTGCGGCGGTTACTATTAATGAGGCCATTGATATAGCAAAAAAATACTCAACCCTTGAGTCCTTTTCATTTATCAACGGCATACTGGATACGATAGCCCACGCTAACGCAAAAAATGCCAAACTACCGCCAAAGGAGCTGAACAAATGACAACCTACGCGGTAATCTCTGATGTACACTCAAACCTGCACGCCCTCAATGCAGTTGTCCAGGACATAGAAGGCCGCGGCATTGCGGAGGTTTATTTTTCCGGCGACATCGTCGGCTACGGCCCGAGGCCAAACGAGTGTATAGATATAATAACGCAGCGCTGCAAGATACTCATTGCCGGCAACCACGACTGGGCAGTAATCGATTATACCGACACCGAGTATTTTAACGAAACCGCCATGCTTGCCATCGAGTGGACGAGGGAGAACCTCACGGACAAACACATGGATGACATAAGGGCATTTAATTTATTCAAATCCGACCCGGCACGCGATGCCATGTTTGTCCACGCCACGCCAAAAGACCCCGATAACTGGGACTATATCTTTTCGCTGACAAACGCGGCGGTTAACTTTCGGAGTTTTAAGCAAAAATTCTGTTTCGTAGGCCACAGCCATACGCCGGTTATAATAGAACACTCGGGACCCGGAGAGATGTCAACTATATGGGACAAAACTGAAATAAAGGAAACCAGCCGTTACATAGTAAACGTGGGAAGCGTGGGGCAGCCGCGCGACGGCGACACTCGCTCCTCATACGTTGTTGTCGATGACACTACAATTGAAATAATCCGTGTCCCATATGACATAGAAAAGACCCAGGAGGAAATGGCAGAGGCCGGGCTGCCGGCAAGGCTCATTGAGCGCTTGTCATTCGGACATTAAAATCATACATAAGGGGTTAAACAAACACAACACATGATAGAACGATACACAAAAAAAGAGATGGGGCAGCTGTGGACGCTTGATGCCAAGTACAAGAAGTGGCTTGAGGTAGAGTTGGCAGTGTGCGAGGCATGGGCGGAAAAAGGGGAAATCCCCGCCGCGGCGCTTAAAATAATTAAAGAAAAGGCCGGCTTTGACGTTACGCGCATCGACGAAATCGAGGCCGAAGTCAAACACGATGTTATCGCCTTCCTCACCAGTGTTTCAGAACATGTCGGCCCGGAATCGAGATATATTCACAAGGGGCTGACCTCGTCTGACGTCCTTGATACCTCAAACGCACTGCTTATGCGGGACGCTGCGGATATTATCATAGGCGATATTAAGTCCCTTATGGAAGTCCTTAAGGCGCAGGCCATTAAATATAAAAACACCCCGGGCATAGGGCGAAGCCACGGCATTCACGCCGAACCGATGGTCTTTGGCCTGAAATTTGCCCTCTGGTACGAGGAGATGAGGAGAAACCTTGCCAGAATGGACAGCGCTCGTAAGACGATAAGCGCGGGGAAACTCTCCGGCGCGGTCGGCACATTCTCCAGTATAGACCCCGACATAGAAACCATAGTGTTAAAGAAACTCGGCCTTGTCCCCGAACCTGTTGCCACGCAAATAGTCCAGCGCGACAGACACGCGGAGTTTATGACAACGCTTGCTATAATCGCCTCGACAATTGAGAAAATCGCCGTAGAGATAAGACACCTCCAGCGCACGGAGGTACGCGAGGCAGAGGAACCGTTCTCAGTGGGCCAGAAAGGCTCATCCGCAATGCCCCACAAGCGCAATCCCATAGGAAGCGAAAACCTCGCCGGCCTTGCCCGCGTCGTACGCTGCAACGCAATGGCCGCCCTTGAAAACGTCGCACTGTGGCATGAGCGCGACATCAGCCACTCCTCAGTCGAACGAATTATCATACCAGACAGCACGATTCTCATAGACTACATGCTGGTGCGCGTGAAGGGAATCATGGCGGGATTGGTAGTCTATCCGGATGCGATGCTTAAAAATCTCGAACTAAGCCACGGTCTTTATAATTCTCAAAAGGTGCTCCTCGCGCTTACCGAGGCGGGGATGACCAGAGAGGACGCCTACACAGAAGTTCAGAAGAATGCTATGAAGAGCTGGGCGGCTGACGTGGATTTTAAGACACTCCTGCAAACCAGCGACGCGGTGAAGGCTCGTATAGACGGCGGCGCGTTTGATAAACTGTTTGCCTTGGACGACTACCTCAAGCACATCGATTTTATATATAAACGTGTGTTCCCTGAGGGGGACAAAGACACTGACGCCGCCCACGAAACGTCCTAAGACCCATTTTCTGAACAGGCCGGCCATCTATCGGCTCGGCACGAAGTGGGCGGGGCGTCTGCCCATGCCACTTGCCTACGCAATAGCCGACGGTGCCGCAGGGGTGAGCCTTATCCTCTACCGGAAGGCGCTAAAAAACACCATTGAAAACCTTCGCATGGTACTACCGGGGGAATCACAGCGGTCGCTTACCGCCTCCGCCCGCGAACTGTTTAGAAACTACTCCAGATACCTCGTCGATTACGCCATGTTTGCCTTTCTGCCAGAGGATGAAATCCTCAAAAAAATCGTCTCTTATGAGGGAAATGACATCCTTGACGAGGCAGTCAAACAGGGCAAAGGCATCATCCTTCTGACTGCCCACCTGGGAAACTGGGAACTCGGCGGACTTTTTCTGAACAGCCTTGGCCTTAAAATAAACGTCCTGACTAATAAAGACGAAAACCCGGGGGTAGACGAGGCAAGGACGCGTTATAGACTAAGACACGGCATAAACACGATAACAGTGGGCGAGGCAAACCCCCTGTCATCGGTGGAACTTGCCGGGGCGCTGTTCAGGGGCGAAGTCGTGGCTATGCTCATAGACCGTTATAACCCGCTCATGGGAAATATTGAGATAGAGTTTTTCGGCAAAAAAATGGACTTCCCCGCAGGCCCGTTCATATTAAGCAAGATAACCGGCGCTCCAATAATCACAGGCTTTGTCGTCATGGAAAAAGATAGATATAAGGGCATAATAGAGGGGCCTTTTACCGTGAATAACGGTATCTATGAGGCCGCCTGTAAGGCCATAGAAAGCCTCCAGCGCAATATCGCAAAATACCCCTGCCAATGGTATAACTTTGACATGGGAGGCGCGGGCAGCGGCAACGAGCGGTGGTGACAACCGGCACAGTTGCATTAGTTACAGCCTGTTATAACGTCTTTGCCACTTAAACGAACACTGAAGATGTTAAAAACAACACTCATCAGCACTTTATAGCGCTTTAAGCCATTACGCAATTGCAAAATGTCTCACTTAGTGATATACTTTAAGAATGAGGGTTTTTAAAAATAAATGGTTCAACCGTTGGGCGCGTCGTGAGGATATTTCTGATTCTGTTTTGTGTGATGCGGTAAAGGAAATAATTGCCGGCGAGGTTGAGGGCAACCTTGGCGGCTGTTTATTTAAAAAGCGATTGCCACGGACAGGCGAAGGAAAACGAAGGGGGTACCGCGTTCTTGTTGGATACAGAAGGCCAAATGTGCAACGGATTATCTTTCTATATGCCTTTGCCAAGAGCGGCAAAGCTAATGTTTCCGACAGAGAGGAAGCCGCTTTGGGCCTTGCTGCTGAATCTTTTATTTCGGCTGTTGATGAGCAGGTCACAAAACTTTTAGCGATAAATTCAGTGTGGGAGGTGCAGTGTTATGAGTGAAATATTGGATATTGCCCATGAAATGACAAAAGACTTGTTTAAGGTCGGCGCTATAGACGAGATCACAATGCGCACGATGGATGCTCTTTGCTTGCCACAAATGCGTTCTTTTCAGCCCGATGATATTCTGCGCATCCGCACGGCTAATCACGTAAGCCAGGCAGTATTTGCGGCTTTTCTTGGCATTGCCAAGTCGACAGTACAGCAGTGGGAACAGGGGCAAAAGAAACCAAGCGGCACAGCACGTCGCCTTCTTGACCTTATTGAACGCAAGGGACTTGCCGCACTGGGCTAAGCAATTACAGTGAAAAAAGTGAAAAAATAGATATGTCCTAATATTGTGTCCTGAGCTGATTACATTACAATAGATGACCATGTAGGGTTGGGTGGAACCATTGCCAACAGACAGACAGATGCTTGCCTCAAATGCGGCAACGGGAGGTGATGGCAACCGGCACAGCCGCATTAGTTACAGCCTGTTATAACGCCTTTGCCACGCCATGCCCGCATGAATTTCTACACCCTATTAAAGGCCAAGTATTTCCCTTGCCTTATTTTTTAACTCCTTGGGACTGAAGGGTTTTGTTATGTATAAATCACAGCCGCTTTCAGCGCCTTTTTCCTTGTCAAACTCCTGCCCCTTGGCAGTAAGCATTATTATATATACTTCTTTCATGCCAAGTTCGTTTTTAACGGCGTTGCATACGTCAAAACCGTTCATTTTTGGCATCATAACATCAAGAAAGACAAGCTCAGGCCTCTTTTCTTTTATTATTTCAAGCGCTTCGGCGCCGTTTTGGGCAGTAAGTATATCCACACCCTCATCCTCAAGAGATTCAAGGGTTTGCTCGATAAGCATTCTAATGTGCTGCTCGTCATCTGCTATCAGAATTGCCGGCATTGTCGTTGTCCCCCCTAATTTATTTTTCCTGATTCTCCAGGTTTATCTTGTTATTTCCCACGGCCTCAAAGAATGCATCCACCACCTTTGGGTCAAACTGCGTGCCGGAGCATTTTCTCACTTCTTCCAGGGCAGTATCAAAAGGTAAACCTTTTCTGTATGGCCTGTCTGAGGTCATTGCGTCAAAGGTGTCTGCAACGGCTATTATTCTGGCAATCAAGTCAATCTCCAACCCTTTGAGTTTATCCGGATAACCCCTGCCGTCAAAACGTTCATGGTGAGATTTAACGCCCGGAATGATGCCTTTCAGTTCCTCTATGTATGACAATATATCCCGGCCGCATGTCGTGTGGGTTTTGATCTCCTCAAACTCCTCGTCTGTTAGTTTGGAGGTCTTACGCAGCACATTATCGCTGACGCCTATCTTTCCGATGTCGTGAAGGACTGAGGCAAGCTCAAGCCTCTCTTTGTCCCCCGCGGATATGCCAAGATTCTCCGCAATCGCGATACTGTAGTTCATTACCCGCTTCGTGTGGCCTCCGGTATATGGGTCTCTTTTTTCTATTGTCTCTGCAAGTGTGTGAACCGTTTTAATAAATGCCTCCTTTAGAGATTCGTAAAGTCTTGCGTTGTCCATAGCAAAGGCTGCCTGAGACACTAATGTACAGAAAAAATTAAGGTCATCCGCAGTGTAGTTGTATGGCTCTATAGTGCTTGCTATAACAATGCCAAGGGCCTTTTCCTTTGTTTTTACCGGTGAGCAGATTAGAGAACTTACACTGCCCGTTTCCATTGCACATCTGGGGTCAGAGCGGCAGTCGTTTATTATCTCGGCCTTGCCGGAGGACATAACAATGCCGGCAATCCCAACTTCTGTCATTGGTGCCCCGACGATGCCGCTTTCGGCAATTAACTTCAACATGCCGGTGATCTCATCTGAGAGCATGACCGACACATTATCCGCCCTAATCTGCTCCGACACATGCTTTATCAGAAAGTCTGCTATCTCCTTAACATTAAACGCATTGACCTTTTCCACAAAATCATAAAGCATCGTAAGTTCGCCGTATTTATTGAGCGTCTCAGCGGCCAGCGCCTTTTTCTGCGTCTCAGTCCCTACAATATAATTAAGTAAAGAGGCCGCTGCGGCAATTTTACCACTGTCCTGTCCGTAAATCCATCCAATGGACTGGCTGTCAGCAGTTATGGGCAGACAGGCCGGGTTGCTGCCGCTTGTTCCATAGAGCATAGTCCCTGCATTGTCCTTTATGCAGATGTTCACACCCATTGCCCCGGTGAGCATGTCTATCAGATTAATAATATCTTTTCTCAGAAGGAGTTTTTTTAAATTGAAAATTGCCAATTACTTATAACCTCCCTTATCATCATAAGTTAATCCTGACCGGCCTGTATTACAGGCAGCGTGAAAGAAAAAGTACTCCCTTGCCCCTGAGTGCTCGCAACCCATATCCTGCCCCCATGGTGTTGCACAATTTCCCTGCATATGGGAAGCCCAAGCCCCGTCCCCACAGGCTTATCAGTAAGGGTATCGCCCAGTTGTTTGAACTTCTCGAAAATCATTTCCTGTTCCTCTATGGGGATTCCCACACCTTTGTCTGACACGGATATCGTGAGCTGTCCATCGCCGCAACAGACGGCCTTTAGGGTTATATCGCCATCCGCGCTAAACTTTATGGCATTTGAAATCAGGTTTATAACCACCTGCAGAATTCTATCATAATCGCCCACCGTGTCGGGAATATTTTTTTCACTTTCTATTATAAGCCCTGCGGAATCCTTTCTTTTATAAAGTGAGGATGTTACCCTTACAGCGTGGGTTAACAGATCCTGCACATTAATAATATCCTTTCCCCATACCATCTTGCCCGCCTCCATTTTTGTGAGGTCTAACAAGTTGTTTATCAGAGACATGAGCCGCTCACTCTCCGATATTATAATGGCAATGTTTTCGTTTATTTGCCTTACCGAGCGCTCCACCTTTTTACCCTCAATATTAATGTGAGGCAGCACCGTCTTTTCAAAGGATTCCTTTATTATCTCCGCAAACCCGTATATTGACGTAAGAGGCGTTCTAAGTTCGTGTGACACGTTAGACAGGAAGGCCGATTTAAGCTCGTCGAGGGCCTTGAGTTTATCGTACGCCGCCTGAAGCTCAACTGTACGTTCCTTTACCTTCGCATCTAACAAGGCGAAATTGCCCCTTAGTTGTTCCACCATGCTGTTAAAGGCATCGGCAAGGATGCCGATCTCGTCGTTGCGCTTAATATCAATGGTTGCCGTTAAGTCTCCACTTTTAATGCGTAACGCCATCTCTGAAAGCCTCTTCAGTGGGGCCACCATTCTTCTTGAGAACAGATACCCAAAAAATATTAAAAATATCAGACCGGCAAATGCAATTGCCAGTATGCGTCTGCCCATTTCCCGTGAGCTGTTCTGCAGTTCATCCATATACACGGAGGCACAGATGTACCAGCCGAGTGGTTTGTAATACCGCACCCAGGTAATCTTATCATAGACATAGTGGCCCTGGTCTTCAATCTTGTCCCACTTATACCTTAGGCCTTCGGGGTTATCTGCGGCTTTTGCAAGTTCCTTATATACGTTCCGCTTTGCCGGCGTGTTAACGTACACATCCATATCTACTATCTTCATGTCATTACGTGGATGGATGACCAAAGAGGCGGTATCATTATCTCTTTTTGGGGAAAATATAAAGACATAGCCTGTTTTTGCCACTTTTATGGCCATAAGTATTTCACCCAGACTATTAATGGCAGTACTCATCATCTTCCTTGCTGTATTATCAATGTCATCCATATATACGCCGGTGGCTATAATCCATTTATGTTTGGGAAGATACTTAAAGTATGTTAACTTATCCTTGGGTTCGGCATCAGTATTAAGCCTTTTCCACTTATAGGTGTGGTACCCTTCACCGTCTTTTAGTGCGGCATCAACCATAGGGGTCAATACGAGTTTGCCTGTAACGTCGGTTATGCCCGAACAATCGCGCCCCACGAGTGTCGGGTCAGGGTGGGCAAGCACTTTTGCATTATTGACGACAAAGATATAATCGCTATTTCCGTATTCGAATCTGCTAATCGTATCCAATATCTTTTTTTCGATGTCGCCACGCGAGACGCTGCCAGACTGCTCATCCATGGTGTTAATGTAGCTTTCAGCCATCATTATGACGTTCTTAAGTTCTCTCTTTTTCGCCTGAAGGGCAGACGCCCTGTATGACTGCAAGTCGTGGTTGATACTGCCAACCATCTCATAGACATTGTCAAGTACTGTCCTTGCCGATGATTTTTCTATTTCAAAGACTTCCTTTTCTATGAAGGACTCGGAATAGAAGTAGATTGTTGCGGTAAAGGCGGCAAGGATGATAACGATGGTGAAAAAGTATTTTAAAAAGAGCCTTGACTTAAACATATCTCAAACCGATCATCTAAACCTAAGGTTTTTCATGTCCGTAGAGATAGATAAAGTAGACATTTTCAAACTCCTTTTCAAACCGAAGGGTCTTGACAAACTCGTCGCGTTCTGAGAGCGTTGCGTCGACAATAATAATATCAGGCTTTTCGGCACGCGCCTTTTCGATACTTCCCAAGCCGTCGGTTGCGGAAATGACCGAATAGCCCTTTGCAAGGAGTACGTCTGTCAGCGTCTTGACGTTTGACTCGTTCTCATCCACGACCATGATCTTCTTTTTTGAGGTGCCTCCGGCAAGCAGCGTCTTGATGTCGTTAAACAGGAGTTCCTTGTTGATAGGTTTTGTCAGGTAGCGGTCGACGCCAAGACGGCGGCCTCGTTCGGCGTCCTCGATAATGGACAGGATAATGACAGGCACGTCTGCCGTTGCGGGGTCGCCTTTGATGACAGCAGCCACGTCAAAACCGCTCACCTCCGGCATCATGACGTCTAAAATGATTAGATGAGGACGTATCTCTTTGATGCTTTTAATGGCCTCCACGCCGTTATTTGCCGTTCTGACGTTGTAGCCCTGGCCTTGGAGTTCCTGAGTCAGGAGTTCACGTATGTTTTCGTCGTCATCGACCACTAAGATGGTTTTACCCCCCGCCGCAATGCTGTCTAAACTGTCTGAAAGGCTAGTTCTGGCTTCCGCAGTCCCACTGCGAATTGTTTTCACCAGGGTATCAAGATCCGTAGAGGTTAATCTAAAGGAATCCGCTGACAGCAACGGCAGCGTAAAGAAAAAAGTGCTTCCCCTGGCTGTGTTGCCCTCTATCCAAATTCGCCCCTTATGGTGGTTAATTATCTGTTTGCTGATGGGAAGGCCGAGGCCGGTGCCTTTTGGTTTGTCGGTGAGGGTGTCTCCAACCTGTCTAAACTTCTCAAAGATGGAGTCTCTGTCCCTCGGGTCGATACCGATGCCGGTGTCGATGACGCTTATAACTGCCTCTGAGCCTTGCCGCCAGGCACGGCAGGTGACGGAGCCGTCAGCCGTAAACTTGATGGCGTTAGAGATAAGGTTAATGACTACCTGAACAAGCCTGTCGCCGTCCCCTGAGATTGGGGGCATATTCGGCTCTACATCTACGATGAACTCAAGGCCGGCCTTGTCGCATAGGGATTTTGTGGTTTGAGCGGCCCGCTTGATAATGTCTTCTATGTGGAGGGTTTCATTTTTCCAGTCAACCTTTCCCGACTCCATCTTGGCAATATCGAGGACGTCGTTGATGAGGCTGGTCAGACGCATCCCCTCGCCGATAATGATGCCGATGTTGTCTTCAATGAGTTTTACTGAGCGGGCGATTTTTTTCGAGTCCGCGGGGAGGTTGGGGAAGATTTGGTCTCTCAGCCGTTCCTGAATAATTTCGGTAAACCCCAAAATTGAGGTTAACGGTGTTCGCAGTTCGTGGGAGACAGTAGATATAAAGTCCGTTTTCATTCTGTCAATGTTTCTCTCTCTGGTAACGTCACTGGTTATGATGACAACATCATTTGCGTCACGGCTCTGCCACTCTCCGCTGCCAAGGCCGTGCACGCGGACAACGGTGGATGACGCCTTGAGCACCATTGATGAGGACAGCTCAATGTCCGAGGCTACAGGCACGCCGAAGCCTGTGCCGATGCTTTGCTTAAACAGCCGTGACATGTCTTTGCCAAAGACCTGTTCTACCATTTTGCCTATGGCCTCGGAGGCATTAATGCCATAGCAATAGGCCAGCGGTTTGTTGACTCGTGTGATTTCCCCCGCGGCATTGACAACCATCAGGCCGTCAGCCATATTGTCGATAACGGCTTCCAGGTAGTTGTAGATTGAGGTAAGTTTCGCATCCCTTTCGGCCAGCTCACCGGCGGCCTCCTCGAATCGTTCAAATATCTCTATGGTGTCGATTGCCAAAAATTGAAGGATACTTGCGAGGGCGTCAAACTCATCGCCGGTATTAATATCGATTTTGGCGTCATAATCGTGTTCGACAAGTTTTTTCGCGTAGTCAATGATGGTATTTAGGGGTTCGTTTATGAGTTTATTTAAAATTCGAAACAAAACCACCAAAAAAACAGCAAGCATTAACCAAAGCGGCCAGCTAAAGGTTAATGCAGAAACCAAAATCCGTCCGGGCGTAGTGGCTATTGCCGCATTGCGGATACTAAAAACGGTAAAGAAAAAATTCACCACCGCAACAACGGCAACTAAAACAAGAATACGCTGGTGAGTCCTCTTAAAAATCATCAAACTTTTCATTATTGAACATACCCCCTTCCTGATGCCGGCATGGTATTTCATAATTTCAGGCAGCCCCTCATTAAAATAACCAGTTTCTAATAAACGATCTCCTGACCCCAATTATACCGCCAACTAAACGGCAATGTCAATTTTTCAATGACATTTGCCATTGACATTTTGTCATTGACATTTCTATATCCGTATGTGATAATGTATTTATATATAGTTCCTGTAGAGAAGGTTTTTTATCAGGAGGGCAGCATAGCGATGGCAAAACCCAAGTTGAGCATGTACTGGGCATCCTCGTGTGGCGGATGTGAGGTATCGTTAGTCAACATTAACGAGAAAATTCTTGATGTAGCCGCGAATTTTGATTTCTGTTTCTGTCCATGTCTCCTTGATACTAAAAAGAAAGATGTTGAAGCCCTTGAAGATGGCGGGATTGCCATAACATTCTTTAACGGGGCCATTCGTACCGGAGAAAACGAGGAAATGGCGCACCTTCTGAGGAGAAAATCGAAACTGCTCATAGCCTTCGGCTCATGCTCATACGAGGGCTGTATCCCCGCCCTTAGCAACCTCCACACAAAGGCCGCGCATTTCAAATCCATATATCTGGATAATCCTACCGTGGATAATCCGAATTGTATCATCCCTAAACCTGAGACTATCGTGCCGGAGGGTTCGCTGACATTACCGGCATTTTATGAAAGGGTAACAACCCTATCGCAGGTTACGGATGTGGATTATTCCATACCGGGATGCCCGCCGGAGCCGGCACAGGTGTGGAATGTTATAGAGGCCGTAATACAAGGAAAAGCCCTGCCGCCAAAGGGAGGCATTATCGGGGCGGGCAACTCCACCGTGTGCCGTGAATGCGACAGGAAAAAAGAAGATAAGAAAATCAGCCGGTTATACCGCACCTACGAGATAATCCCCGATACAGAGGAGTGCCTGTTAGACCAGGGGCTGATTTGTATGGGGATAGCCACGGCAGACGGCTGCGGCGCGCTCTGTCCTAAGGTAAATATGCCCTGCTCTGGCTGCTACGGCCCGCCCGCCGGTGTTATTGACCAGGGGGCAAAGATGACAGCCGCATTGGGTTCTACTATAGACATAGGGCAGAAAAAAGGCCTGAGCGAGGATGAGCTGGCAAGGCGGGTAGATATGATTATTGATTCGATACCGGATTATTCGGGGACTTTTTACAAATATAGCATGGCAGGCTCCATCCTGGGCGGCAGACGGGCATGAAGCGTATTTCTATTGACCCCATAACCAGGCTCGAAGGACACGGTAAGATTGAGATATTTCTTGACGACAGCGGTGATGTTGCCAATACATACTTTCAGGTGCCTGAGCTTAGGGGATTTGAGCAGTTTTGCGTCGGAAGGCTTGCCGAGGATATGCCGGTTATTACAAACCGCATATGCGGCGTGTGCCCTGAGGCGCATCATTTGGCCTCCGTTAAGGCCCTCGATGAGTTATTCGGCATCGAACCGCCCGATGCGGCCAAAAAAATCAGAGAGCTTCTTTACATGGCCTTTTTCGTTACCGACCACACTACACATTTTTATGCACTCGGAGGCCCGGATTTCATAGTCGGGCCGGATGCCCCGCCTGCCGAGAGAAACATACTTGGCGTTATCAGGAAGGTCGGCCTTGACGCGGCAAAACAGGTAATCGGCTGCAGGGCCAGAAACCACCATGTGATTGAGATGCTTGGCGGAAGGGGAGTTCATCTGGCCGCGGGCATCCCCGGCGGCTGGAGCAAGGCCGTAAGTGAGCGGGAGAGGTCAGAGATTGAGGGGATAGCAAGAGAAAACATCGGCTTTGCCCACTTTAGCCTCAGGGCATTTGATGATATAGTGCTTAAAAACCCCGCGTACATGGATATGATTACATCGGATGTCTACGTTCATAAGACATATTACATGGGGCTTGTGGACAGCCAAAACAGGGTAAATTTTTATGACGGCATGGTTAGAATCGTCGACCCTGAGGGGAAAGAGTTTATAAAATACCACCCTAAAGATTATGTAAATCACATAACCGAACACGTCGAGGAGTGGTCGTATTTAAAATATCCTTATCTTAAAAATGTCGGCTGGAAGGGTTTTGTTGATGGCATAGACAGCGGGATATACGCGGCCTCCCCGCTTTCAAGATTAAACGTGTCGGACTCCATGTCTACCCCGGGGGCGCAGGAGCAATTTGAAAGGATGTACGAAACCCTTGGCTCAAAAAAACGAAACGGCAGGTATCAACCCATACACCATAGGCTTGTTACCCACTGGGCAAGGCTGATAGAGCTTCTCTACGCGGCGGAACATATGCTTGAGCTTGCAACAGACCCGGAGATAACATCCCCCGCGGTAAGGGTTATCCCTGATAAAATAATTGGCAAAGGAATCGGCTGTGTGGAGGCCCCAAGAGGCACCTTGACACACCACTACGAAAGCAACAGCAAGGGAGTGCTGACTATGGTCAATATGATTGTAGGCACTACCAATAACTACGCCCCCATGACCCTGTCCATAAAAAGAGCTGCTGAGAAACTTATAACTAAAGGTAAAATTATTGAGCAGGGGCTGTTAAATAAGATAGAAATGGCCTTCAGGCTCTATGACCCGTGTCTTTCATGTGCCACTCATTCGCTGCCCGGACAAATGCCGTTAATTGTCAATATAAGGAACAGTGGCGGCGAGGTTATCAGGCGTTTTAGCCGGGATGAAATAACTTGAAGACTATAATAATAGGGCTGGGAAATCCCATCCTGCGCGACGACAGCGTCGGGCCTATAGCAGCGCGCTTGATAGGGCAGCGGCTGGATGCTGAATGTTCGTCGAGAAGCGCGGACATTTCTGTGTCTGAGGTTTATGCCGGAGGCATACGCCTTTTGGATGAGATGGCCGGTTACGACAGGGCGGTTATTATTGATTCAATCGTCACGGGGGACAACGCCCCGGGCACAGTGTATAGATTAACGCCTTTCAGTCTGCCGCAAACAAGAAACTGTGGCAGCAGCCATGACATAACGCTCCCTATGGCACTCGGCATGGGAAGAATGCTTGGGATGGCTATGCCCTCTGAAATACACATATGGGCAATAGAGGCAGAGGACGTCAACACCTTTGGCGAGTGGCTCTCGGTGGAAGTGGAGAAATCGCTGCCCGGCGTTATTAACGGCGTTTTAAGTACGTGCGGGGCGTTGCGGTAAACGGATGAGGCTAAACATATGAAGATAGGGGTGTATTTCTGTAACTGCGGGTCGAACATATCCGGCAAGGTGGACTCACAGCAGGTCAGGCAGCTGCTTGAGACCCGGTGCGATGCGGCATATTTTAAGACCTGCGAGCTGATGTGCTCCGATGACGGCAAGGCGTATCTGCATGGCGAAATAGCGGCAGAGAAACCGGATAGGATTGTCATCGCCGCGTGCTCTCCGCGTGAGCATGAAGGCACGTTTATGCGGGTGCTCTCCGGGGCCGGTATGAATCCCTACCTTATGCAAATGGTTAATATAAGAGAGCAGGTGGCATGGGTAACATCCGATGTGGGGAGGGCCTCTGTAAAGGCCGCCGCCCTCATAAGAGGGGCAGTAAAAAGAGTGGGGTTTCATAGGCCGCTTGAGATGAAATCCATAGAGATGTCCCCCGATGTCATGGTTATCGGGGCAGGGCCTGCCGGTCTGAAGGCGGCATTAACCATAGCGGAGACAGGCAGAAAGGTTACACTTGTTGAAAAGAGGGCGGTAATAGGCGGGCAGCCGGTGTTATACGAAGAGGTGTTTCCAAATCTGCAATGTGCACCCTGTATGCTTGAGCCTATGTTAGATGAAATACTGCACGGAGAGTATGCCAAAAACATAGAAATACTTACCTTGTCTGAGGTAGTGGAATTATACGGCTTTTATGGCAACTTCATTGCAAAGATAAGAAAAGCCCCGCGTTATGCCGACATGAACCAGTGCATAGGGTGTGGAGAGTGTATCGGAGTGTGTCCTGTTGACGTTAAGAACGAATTCAACAATGGGCTGGACAACAGAAAGGCAATATCTCTGTCGTTTGCCGGGGCGCTGCCCAATGTTCCATTTATAGATATGGCGGAGTGTCTGAGGACAAGGGGTGAGGACTGCCGGCTTTGTGAAGAGGCCTGTCCGCTTGGCGAGGGTATAATACTATTTGACGATACAGAGGTAATATTAGAGAGGCACATGGGGGCAGTTATCGTGGCAGTAGGGGCGTCGCTTTACGATGCCGGATTAATTCCTGAACTGGGGCTTGGCAGGCTGCCCGATGTCTACACATCTTTTGAGTTTGAAAGGCTGCTATCCTCAACCGGCCCAACAGGCGGGCAGCTTATGACGCGCTCAGGGCGCGCGCCCGGCTCAATAGCGATAATCCACTGTGTGGGAAGCCTTGACGCCAACCACAAAGAGTACTGCTCAGGCATATGCTGCCAGTATGCGTTTAAGTTTAATCTTATGGTGGAGCACAAATTACCCGGCACCCAAATACACCATCTTCACAAGGAACTCGTATACCCTGGAAAAGAGGAGTATTTTCTTTATAGACGAGCGAAGGAAAATCCCAACGCGGTTTTTACGGCATACCAGGACATCGGCACATTACACATCACCGCGGCAGAGGACGGTATCCTGATAACAAATGCCTTATCGGCTGATGACCCGATTAAGGCAGACATGGTAGTGCTATGTCCTGCCGTGGCGCCATCGAAAGACAGCGGCAAATTAAATGAGATACTTGGCACAACCATCGACAGTTTAGGATTTTTCGAGGAGCTGCACGGAAGGCTCGACTCTGCAAGGAGCAAGGTGCGGGGGATATACATAGCCGGGGCCTGCCAGTCGCCAATGGCGATTCAACAGGCGATAACTCATGGGATGGCCGCGGCCGGTTACGCGCCTTCTGGAATTGTCGGGGGAAAGCGTCTTGAGATAGAGCCAATCACGGCCTCAGTGGATATGGACAGGTGTTCAGGATGCAGGGTTTGTATGCTGGTGTGTCCATACAGGGCGATAGGGTTTGACGAGCAGAACAGGAAGGCCACGGTTAACGAGGTGCTGTGTGAGGGGTGCGGAACCTGTATTGCCGCCTGCCCGGCCGGTGCTATAAACGGCAATCATTTCACAAACGACGCGATATTGGCCGAGATAGAAGGGGTATTGGCATGAGTGAGGGCAGTACAACTGGTGGTTTTGAACCTAAGATAGTCGGGTTTTTGTGTAACTGGTGTTCATACGCAGGGGCGGACAAGGCCGGAGGAGCGCAAAAGAGCTATCCGCCAAATGTAAATGTCGTACGGGTAATGTGCAGCGGCAGGGTAGACCCTCAGTTTATACTTAAGGCCTACAAGGCGGGGGCAGATGGTGTAATGATAATGGCGTGCCACCCCGGTGACTGTCACTACAAGGAGGGCAACTACAAGGCTCTGGCGCGCCACCGCATACTGTTACGGGTGCTTGCAGAGCACGGCATAGAGAGTGACCGGTGCAGGTTTGATTATGTCTCTGCCGCGGAGGGAGATAGATTTATCAAAATCCTGACCGAAATGATAGACGCAATCAGGGCATTGGGCCCTATAGGCATACGGATGATTTTGCCGAAAATATAATGGAAAAAAGGAGTTAATATGGCTACTATGGTGTTGGACCTCAAGGGATTGAAGTGCCCTCAACCCACGCTTCAAATGACAATAAAGGTGCGTACGGAGTTGAAGGCCGGAGACGTCTTGGAAGTAGTTGCCGATTGCCCGACCTTTGCAAATGATTTAAAGAGATGGGGCGAGAGGGTGGGAAAAACCGTCTTGTGGATAAAAGATGAGATTAATGGCGCTAAACGCTGTCAAGTGAAGATTTAACATAAACAGTAAATAGTGTACTGTTACAATAATATCCGTATTGCCAATTGGATGCGATTTGCGATATGATTGACACCTGGAATGCAGAGAATCGTATGAATTTGGGGGATTAAAGGCTTGTATTCAGAGAAACCAAAGCTCCACAAGCGGCAGAAACTTCACAAACCCGGCGCATTAAGAACGATAGCGCTGGATGTAACCCCGTTATGTAACATGAGCTGTCCTCACTGCTATGCCGAAACATTTAACAGGACAACTGTGGCAGAACTGGCCGCGTTAGAAAAAACTCAGATGGAATTGTATGATATGGGTGTTTATCACTATATATTGCAAGGCGGCGAACCTATTTTGGAGCCGGCAAGGCTTGAACATATAATCAATAACTGTTACCCTGATGAGACATATATAAATGTTGTGTCAAATGGATGGAACATGACAAGGGACAATATCCTGTGGCTTAAGGGCTTAAAGGTTGATAAGTTGTCATTCAGCATGGACTCCGGCATAGAATCCGATCATGACGCCAACCGCGCCGCAGGTAGTTACAAGCGGGTCGTTGAGGCAATAGATAATGTCCTTAATGCGGGATTACTGGCCTCAATCTCCGTGGTTGTGACCCATACCTCGTTATATTCTGAGGGATTTAAAATGGCATATGAATTTGCCAAATCTAAACGTATCAGAATCGATGTGCAGATTGCCGAGCCGGTGGGAAAGTGGGATGGGAAAACTGATGTCCTCTTAACCCCTGAGGATTCCAGCTATATCAAGCAATTGCAGACAAATTGCCCAGAGCTTCCCAGTGAACAAAAAATGGTAAACAGAGACATCTTTTCCGGTGCGGAGGACCACTGCCCCGCGGTAACAGAGTTTATGGCTATAAGCGCCAATGGGGAAGTGCTGCCGTGTAATTTTTTACAGTTTACACTAGGTAAGATTGGGGGTAAGAGTTTTGCAGATATGCGTAATGCCCTCATGGGGACAAGGTGGTTTAACGGTAAAATTCGAAATTGTCTGTGCGGTGAAAACAAAGACTTTATCGGCCAGTTTGTCCTGCCCTATGTCAACGAAACAAAACCACTTGACGCATATGAAATTTTTGGCATCACAGGAAGGAGACAATGAAAGATTTCGACGGATTTAAAAAGACAGGAGCTGATTCAGACATTGAGGATATGCTTGATGCCCATTGCAGTAAATACGATATAAAGCCAATGGATGCGGTAAAGTTATTTGCGGTGCTTGTAAGACGCCAGTGGCTAAAGAGATTCCTCGCCCACACTGATTTATTTAAGCTGACACTGGATGTCCCGGGTGATATAGCGGAGCTTGGCGTGTTCAGAGGCGCGGGGCTTATGACGTGGGCAAACCTGCTTGAGGCATATTGTATCGGCAACCGTACGAAGACTGTGTATGGTTTTGATAATTGGACGGGATTTGAGAGTCTTGACCCCGAAGACGGGGATAAAATAGAGGCACTGCAAAAACACGCGGGCGGATTTTCCCCGGAAAATTACTTTGATGAGCTTGTCAGCGCCATAGATATTTTCGACCAGGACAGGTTCATACCCTGGAAACATAGGGTTAAGTTAATCAAAGGCAACATAGGGGAGACGGTTGCGAAGTTCATCGGCGAAAACCCCGGGGTGCGCTTTTCACTGATACATTTCGATTGCGACCTGTATATGCCGACGAAAACCGCGCTGCACCACCTGTGGCCATTGCTTTCCAGAGGAGGGGTAATGCTTTTTGACGAATATTCAATCAGCGATTGGCCTGGTGAGACAAAGGCCGTAGACGAATATTTTGCGGACAAATCTGATATAAAAATAAAGACATTTGCGTGGACAAACGCCCCGGCCGGCTATATTGTCAAACCATGACATCAAACCGGCATGAAAGGAGTTTCTGATGAGTAAAGAGGCATGGGATGAGGTAAGGCGGCATGTAGGACAGGCAAAGGCGGAGCCACTGGTATTGGGTGATTTGTATTCATACATAGTGCGCGCAACCCCCAGGCACTTATTGTTCACTCTTTCCCGTTATAAATTCATAACAAGATTGCTGTGTAATGATGAGCCTAAGAAAGTCCTTGAATTAGGCTGCGGCGAGGGGCTGTCAACTGTTCTTATCGCCGAAGACGGCCACGAAATAACGGCGGTCGATTTCGATGAGCGCGCGATTTCATATGCAAATGAACACATAAAAAAGGCCGGTATCGAGTTCAAGTGTGACGATTTTACCGGTAAATTGTATGGAAGTTTCGACGCTGTAGTAAGTCTTGACGTTATTGAGCATATAAATGAAGACCGTGAAGATGAGTTTATGGCAACAATCTGTTCTAATCTGCAGCCGCATGGCTTTACGGTGATTGGCACTCCTAACATCACCGCCTCGGCATACGCGTCGGAAAACAGTAAGATAGGACATATCAATCTCTATAGCGCGCAACGGTTAACCTCGCTTGTGCGTAAATATTTCTGGAATGTCTTTATCTTTGGAATGAACGACGAGGTTGTCCATACGGGGTTTTATCCCATGTGCCATTACTTATTTGCCGTTGGATGCGGCAAGAAAGGATGAAGTATTCTTGATTCAAATACAGGAGAACATACCCAAAACCGTAATCATAGGGGCGGGCGGATTTATCGGCAGGCATTTTCTCAATGCTTACCGGCAAACATACAGCGATCTCGCCGGCACTACACGCGCTGAACTAGATTTATTAAATCCCGATATCAGAAGCCTGAGACTTTCTGAAAATAACTACAAAGAGGCATTAATTCTGGCTGCAATACCAAACATAGACAGATGTGAGCTGGAAAAGGAGCTTTCAAAAAAAGTCAACGTTACAGGGACACTTCAACTAATAAGGCAGTTGACAGATGAAGGCATAAAGCCGGTATTTACCTCATCCGACTATGTCTTTGGCAGCAATGCCGGTAACTACAGGGATGACTCCCCTCTATGCCCGAACACTGAGTACGGCAGGCAAAAGGCAGAGGTGGAATCGAAAATCGGGGAAATTACAAAGGGTAACCATCTCATTATCAGGCTAAGCAAGGTGTATTCTCATGTAAAGGGCGATGGCTCACTGATAGATGCAATGGCGTCAGCCCTGGCACAGGGCAAGACGGTGAGAGCGGCCTATGATCAGGTGTTTTGCCCCGCCTGTATTGACGACGTTATAGAGGTAACGGGTATTTTGCAGGGAGACGGCATTACAGGGGCAGTGAATCTGTGTCCCTCAAAGGTGGTTTCGCGCTATGACATTGCAATGGCTCTGGCTGAAAAAATGGGTATCGACGCTGCCCATATAGAGAAAATCTCTCTGGATGACATGGGGTTTCGTGTGAAACGGCCTAAAAATACGAGCATGAGCAATGTTAGATTAACAGGGCTGGCGAATGATGCTTTTATTGATATATATGAAAGCGTAGGGATAGTTGCGAGGAATTGGAGAAAATGAAATCGGCTGTGCCAATAACAGCCACCGGCAAAAAACTGACATTGTCAGTTTTAATGCCTAATTACAACTGTGCCAGGTATATCTCTGAGGCTATTGAATCAATATTAAACCAATCCTGCCCGCCTGATGAGTTTATTATTTGTGATGACGCCTCAACTGACAATAGCGTAGAAATTATTCAGACGTATGCACAGCGCCATCCCGTAATCAAGTTCATTAGAAATGAGACTAATATAGGCGCATTTGATACCTTTAATAATATGATTAACATTGCCGCCAGTGATTATGTGTATGGCGCGCCCTCTGATAATTATATCCTTCCGGGCTTTTTTGAAAAGGCCATGAGGCTGCTGGCAAAATATCCGGACACAGGACTGTTCGCGGCATTCGCCTATGCGATAAATGTTAAAGGTCGCAGGATAGAAGTACAGTATTCGCCGGGAATGACCACCAAAACAGGTTTTATAACGCCGGAAGGAATGCTGGCGATTATGACACAGGCCGGCTGCGGAATGCTCAACGGTAATACTTTTATTTTTAAAAGGATACACCTGATTGAGTGCGGCGGGGTTTCTAAAGAGTTACAGTATTATAATGACGTACTGCTCGGATTTGTAATTATTGCCAAACATGGGGTGTGCTTTATTCCGGAACCGTTTGTATGCGTTAGATACAGAAGCGAAAGCCTATCAGCTAAATACCAGTTAAACACTGCGTTAATGAAAGAAGAGGCCGCTAAGATGTTGCACATAATGCAGAGGTCATACTCAGATATTATACCGGCGGAGATATTAGACGCCTATGGAAAGAACGTTTATTATGATATATATTTCCAAAGTATTTACTTCCCTTAGAAAATCAATGCTTGCAAAATATAGTCATCTTAATAAACATCCCATTGGCAGATTGCCGTATTTTATTATTAATGTGTTTCTATATATTAAATATACCTTTGTGATTATCCATTATCTTTATACAAATAAGTTTAATATCATTACGTTCATAAGAAATTATATCGGCAATATCGTATACGAGATCAGACACAGTCGCCTGCCGCGTTAAGAGCCGGCGGCACACAAAACTTTATTTGTGGATAGGAAACCGATAACCTTTTATAAATCGCTATTGAAGTTTCCGCGGGAAACGCCAGATAAACTACGGCGTCCTTATAGGGTACGGACTGAGGATGAAACACAGGCAATCCAAGGTGTTCTTTACCTTGTTTCTGCGGGTCTTCGTCTGTGAAAAAATTTACCTGAGGCATGGCCATACTTGCCAGCCATGTGCCGGCGATAGCTGTGCCAAATATGCCAAATGTGCCCTGGCCAGATAGTTCCCTCGCGTGAGCGGCAACTTTATGCAGCCATAAGAAAGACTGTTCAACAGATGTTGTAACGGCGGCATATGCAGCAGGGATTTGGTTACTGCCGCCCTCACCGGCCACAATTCCTATTTCTTTTGCAATCCAATCCTCTTGCAGGGTTGTGCTGAATCCCGCGGCATTGACGGCATAGGCAAGGGTGTCAGGTTGAAAGTGGGAACAGTGGTCTACGATAGTCAGATCGAATGGATTTGTTTTAAAAAACGGGGTCTGGATAAACAGGACACCCGCAGGGTTTATAAGGGTATGAAGTCCCCTTAAAAAATTCACCGGCTCAAAGACATGTTCTAATACATGTATCATTGTGACAATATCATAAGTGCCTTCGATTGTATCCAGGGAGCCGCAGTATATCTCTTTTACGGCGGCAACCCCCTTTGCCCGCAAATTGCTTTGCTCAAAACCAAATAAATCCCATTTAGGGCAGGCATCGCCGAATGCCTTTAAAAACGAACCGTTTCCGCATCCAATATCAATTAATCTACCCTCTTGCGGTATATTTTTTATCGCTAACTTTAATCTTTTCAAAAGCGCGTAAGAACGGGTTATGTTCGCGGATTCATGAAAAATCAGATGTTCATCGCCGTTGCTCAAAGAGTATGGCTCATAGTTTGAGTATATGTTTTCAATGTCGTTTATCAGACGGCCGCTTAGGCGTTTCTGGACATGCCCGCATGTAGTGCAACGGGCATAGCGGCCTGAATAAGGCCACAACTTGCAATCTGATGTAATCCCGGCAATATCATCAGAATACCGGATGTCCGATAAGGTGTCCGCTCCGCATAAAATACATATCCTGGTGGGATCCATCTCTTTAGGCTCTTTAGGCGGCGCCGGTTGTTTTATACAAATTCCAAATGTCCCTTATCAACGTTTATATATTCCAAAATCAGCCTGTTCGCCGCGTTTGAAACGCAGTGATGATTGCAATGGACAGAGGGGTTAACACGAAAAAAATTCCATTTATCCGAAAACCATAGCTCTTTAAATTTTATATCTTTCACAGACCCTATCAATCCATCGTCAAGATTATACGCCTTGTCGTGGCATGTATATACATTTAAATCAGCCCCAATTACCGGCACTATTTGAAGATATGGGCACCATGAATAATCTTTATCGAATTTATTGTCAAGTTCATGATAAGAGTCGAATATCTCAAACGTCTCATCCACGAAATCATCGCATGCCCTTAATGTTTGCTCTTTCACGGATTTAAATATTTCCCAGTGATACAGATTGTTTTCGACGCCTACATTGCTGACTATACAAGGAGATACTTTAACGCTGTCAATGCCGGTATCCTTTAGTCTCCCTATAAAATCATATACATGGGAGGCATTTTTCTTGTCCACAACAATAACCGCGCCTAAAAAACACCGGCCTGAGAGCTTCTTAAACATCTTGATATTATTAATAACCTTCGTAAATTCCCCATGTCTTACACCCCTGTACTGTGAGTAACTCTCATCGTCCCATCCGTCGATAGAGATTCTAAGCCATGTGGCCTTGGCGGCAAAGAGCTCCGCTATTTCACCGGTTAAATTTGCTCCGTTTGTCAGGGAGGCAAATTTGACCGGACTATTTGATAGTTTTTTGACCGCGTCAAGCAGGTATGGGTAGCAAAACGGGTCACCCCCGCCGCTGAAGGTTACGCCTTTTACGCCCATCTCGATTATATCGTCTATCAATTCCAGCATCTTGTCCTTTGGGATTGAGTCGACCTGATTCATGTCTTTTCCGAGCTGCAAATTCTCAGCCCTGTAAGCACAGTAATAGCAATTGTGTCCGCAGTGGTTCGTGGGTTTTATTCTGATTTGCACGGGAGGGAGAATCTTGTCGATGTCAGGGGCAAGAGAGCCAAGCTTGTCCCCGAAGTAAAATATCTTCATCTTAGAATATAACAGTCCCATTACGACCCCCATTGACTGACATAAAATCGCGAAGTGGCAAAGGCATTATCAAACGGCTGAGGGCTTTGTTGCGCCATCCCCGGATACGGCCTGCCGGGTAAAATGGAATCAACCTTAGTTGAGCACAGCCAACCCGCAAGCCCCACTCTCTAGGATATGATAGTGATTCATTAAGATTTTGTCAAGATGTTTGTTCAGCCCAACCACTGCTGATTTGTTCTCCATCAAACACACACGGCAGAGGCTGAGTTTTTAGACATCCGCAAGTAGAGCAGCCGCGGGAATCTCGTCAGATACCGATGATTGTTTTTAACTCCCTGACGGCGTTATTGATAGCCCCGGAGTTTTTTTGATAGAGTTCACTTGCCCTTTTGCCCATTTCAATCCTCTTTGCCTCGTTTGAAAGCAGCTCGAAAAGGGTGTCATAAAGCCCCCCGGCATCAGCGGTAACAGCGGCATGGGCGGCCATAAATTCCCCCGCCATCGGGAAGTTCTCCATATGAGGGCCGCACACTATGGGCTTTCCCCAGAAGGCCGGCTCAAGCAGATTGTGCCCGCCCTTTGGTACAAAACTCCCGCCCATTACACACACATCGCCCACCCCGTAAACCGATGCCAGCTCCCCTATTGTATCAAGGAGGATGAATGAGGCCCGCATGGTTGGCACGGCGGCCTCCCGCGTATCTGTTATCTCGCTTCTCCTTACGAACGGCATATCAAGCGATTTCAGTATCGCGGCAGCCTCGTCAAACCGCCTCGGATGCCGCGGGGCCAACACCACCGAAAGTCCTTCAATATTGGTAATAAGCCTCTTTACCGCGCTTAACACAATGGCCTCTTCCTTTTCGTGCGTGCTGCCGATTATAAGCACAGGATGTGAAAGCCTCAACGCCCATGACGGGATTACTGGCGACGGTGCGGTGTCGAACTTGAAATTCCCCAGTGTCTTTACTGTCAACTCGTCTGCCCCCATCGCTATGATTCTCTCAGAGTATTCGGCGCTTTGCATCCCAAATAGTGTTACCATACGCAGAACCCCTTTCATAAAAAATCGGATCTTCTTATAGCCCTCAAAGGACTTTTCAGAGATGCGGCCGTTTAGTATCACAACCGGAATGTTTTTCGCGCGCATCTCCTTAAAAATGCACGGCCACAACTCTGTCTCCATGACGATAAATACGGCCGGATTAACCGCCTTAATCGCCCGCCTTACCGCTGCCGGTGTGTCAAACGGCACATAGATAACCTCTACGCCCTCAGGGAGTTTCTCCTTTGCTGTCTGGCGTCCCGTGCCGGTCACTGTTGAAAGGACGATATTCGGGGTTATCTCAGCAATAATACGGTGTATTAGTGAAACGGCCGTTATGGTCTCACCCACAGATACCGCGTGTATCCAAACGGTGGCCTTTTTTGATAAGACGGCGGGATACCGGCCCGTCCGCTCCAAAAACCAGCGTCTCCTTAATCCCTTCGGCCTCTTGAAATACTCAACCGGTACTATCACTAAGAGGGCGAGAAAATATAATACGCGGTAGATGAATATCATCAAGTTTATGCAATTAAATCCGCAATCAGCTCGGCAACGCGGTTTGTCGGATTTTTCTGATCGAAAATCTCCCTCAGGCGTTTAAACTTCTCAAGCGTTGCGTTTCGCAAATCATCATCTTCATATAGTCTTATCAATTCACCGGCAATAGCCTCAGGGACGGCCATCTCCTGAATAAGTTCCTTTACCACGGGGGCGTCGTAAATCAGATTAATGAGATTAATGTATTTCACCTCAATTATCCTTTTAATTATATTATAGTCCAGAGCGGCCATCTTATATATGACCACAATCGGTACGCCGATGAGCGCGGCCTGAAACGCCGCCGTCCCGGATTTCACTACGGCCAAATCACATACCGACAGCGCCTCAACCGCCCGTCCATCGGTAAGCTTTACTTCCAGGTTCGATAGTTCTACAAACATTCGGCCAAACGTGCCAATTGCCAGATTTGGGGCAATTGGCATGAGATATTGGAACTCAGGGTGCCGCGATTTCAGTATTTTTATGGTATCTATAAGCACAGGCAGGTGCCTGTTCAGCTCGCCGGCCCTGCTTCCCGGAAGTATCCCCACTATGGGGCGCTCCGCATCCAGAGAAAACTCCCTCATAATGGCGTCTTTGTCAACCACATGGGTCTTTAACTCCTCTGCGATGGGGTGGCCTACGAACTCGCAGTACACGTCTTCCTTATCGTATATCTCAGGTTCGAAGGGGAGTATGGCGGCTATTACATCGCTTCGTTGCGCAACTTTTTTTATGCGTCCCATTCTCCATGCCCACACCTGAGGGCTTACGTAGTAGAGGACTTTTATACCGCTTTTCTTTGCGGCCTTTGCCACCTTTAGATTAAAATCAGGGAAATCGATAAGCACTACCACATCCACGCGGATTGTCCTGAATATCTCTTTGACTTTTTTGTAGGAGGCTATCAAATGCCTGATAGACGACAACGCCCCCACACCGCCAAAGGCACTGTTGATTGTACTTATAAGCTCCACACCGGCGGCCTCCATCTTTTCTCCGCCTATGCCTAAAAGCAACAAGCCCGGCCACATTTCTTTGAGCCTTCCGGCAAGCATCGCCCCATACAGCTCGCCCGATGATTCCCCCGCGATTATCATAATCCTTACAGGCATTTCTGTATTACTTCGACAATCATCCCGATTGCATCTTCGGACAGACCGGGATACACGGGAAGCGACAGCACCTGTGCGGCGGCCGTCTCGGCAACAGGGAAATCCCCTTTTTTGTAGCCGAACGGCCCGAGCGGCTTTTGCAAGTGTACCGGAAGCGGATAATAGACTACTGAGGAGATGTCCGCGTCATGAAGGGCGTCCTTTATCTTGTCCCGATGAGCAGAGCGTATTGTGTACTGATGGTAATTGCTCGTATATCCTTCAGGAATATAAGGACACATCACGGAGCCGTTTAACAGGGATGTATAGAGGGCGGCGTTTTCTCTTCTGTTGGCGTTGTTGCCTTCGACCTTATTAAGTTTAATCAGCAGGATTGCCGCCTGAATCTCATCAAGCCTGCTGTTAAAGCCGACTACGCTGTGTATGTAGTTTCCCCTTGAGCCGTGGTTCCTGAGGGCCATGATTATTTCATACATATCCTGATTGTCCGTGACGACCGCCCCGCCGTCGCCGTAGCAGCCGAGGTTTTTACTCGGATAAAAACTAAAACACCCCGCATCGCCAAACGTGCCGGTGAGCCTTCCATCTATTGAAGAGCCGAAGGACTGCGCGCAGTCCTCAATTACATACAGGTTGTACTTTTTTGCCAGCTCCATGATGCGTTTCATATCGCACGGGAGTCCAAAAAGATGCACCGGCAGGATTGCCTTAGTCTTTTTTGTAATCTTTTGCTCAATTAAATCTACGTCGATATTAAGTGTCTTATTATCAATATCGACAAAGACCGGCTTTGCGCCCACATACAAAATGCTCTCCACGGTGGCAAAAAAAGTAAACGGCGTCGTAATGATCTCATCGCCCGGCGAGATTGGCAAGGAAGCGAGGCTTAAAAACAGCGCCCCAGTGCCTGAACCCACACCCGCGCAGCAGGACAGCCCGTGATATTGCGCCAACCGCCGCTCAAATGCCTCCACCTCTGGTCCCAAGATATACCTCGTGCCCTTGAGTACCTCAATCACCGCACCGACGACCTCGTCTTCAATATCAAGGAACTCCTTTCTCAAATCCAACATAGGTATCATATCATCACACTACTCACACTTTCCCTTATTATTGTTCCAATATTTAGGGCAAGGCTCAGGGCCTCCCGCCCGCACTCTCCGCTTACCATCGGCTTCTTCCCAGTTAAAACGCTCTCAATAAAACTCCTGAGCTCTTCCTTCAGAGGCTCTGCCACGGGCGGTTTATCCAGGGGAATTGTCTTTATCGCGGAGCCGTTTTTAATATATTTCGTTATCATGCCGCTTTGATAATCCAAAGACAACTGTTCATCTCTCTGCGATACCTTTAATGTCCGCAGCTTATAGTTGGATAACCTGCCTGCGTATAAGAATGCCTTCAGGCCGCTTTCAAACTCAATCCATGCCTTTGCCGTGTCTATGTGGCTGGTCAGGACGCTTGCCCCCGCGGCGTTTATTGATTTAACCGGCGAATCAGAGATGGAAAGGACTACATCAATGTCGTGAATCATCATATCAAGGGTAACGTCGATACCGGCCGCCCGCTCTATAAGCGGCGACAGGCGTTGGGTCTCAATATATGCCGGTGAGCGCAGTAACGCACACAGGTTTCTGAGCCCGGCGTTATATCTTTCCACATGGCCGACCTGAAGAGTGAGACCGCGTTTATTGGCCTCGTCTATTAATTGATCGGCCTCATCAACGCCACCGGTTATGGGTTTTTCAACGAACACATGTTTGTCCGCACGCAGGCACTTCATGGCAATGGCGCTGTGTGTCTGCGTAGGAGTCGCTATTATAAAGGCGTCCGCAAGGGGCAGAGCCTCCTCAACGCTGGCACAGGCCTGACAGTTATATCTTTGGGCGGCCTCCTCTGCCCGGGATAAATCAGCGTCGCATACGGCGGCCAGTTCGGCCTCATCCAGCTCCGAGACGATGCGCCCGTGGTGCTTACCGAAATACCCGATGCCTATGAGACCTACGCGAAGATGCCCTTTTTCCTCCATATCTATCATATCAGTGGGTATTATAAACGAAACGCCCCTAAAAACAAAATAAATATCCAGTACAAACAGCAATTCTCAATGAACGATCTGAGAGCGTGAGTTTGGTGTAATATTTGTCATGGGAAGCAGGCATAGGATCAATTTTGCAAAAAATTGGCTTAAATATTACTTTAGGCTGACTGAAATATGTTTA
>JADFXO010000089.1 GCA_015233485.1 Nitrospirota bacterium | reverse complement strand
TTCTCATGATAAGGATGGTAGTATTCTGAAAAATACGCTCAAAATTGATGATTCTTCGATAGATGTCACCTACAATTCTTTGCGTAATCATATCAGTCTGGTTACAAGAGCAGTTGAGGGCATTCATGAAGAAAACATTAAAAGTCCTCTTGGAGTATATGGTGCTGTAACTTTTGCCGTAGAAGGATACAAGGATTGGGAAAGGATTAAAAAGGGGGTTAATTTTTTCTCATGGATAAAGAAATTCGTAAAATAATGACTACAAAGGAGCGCAGGTATAAGGCCTTTGTCGAAGAGACCCTTGCCGCCGAAAGGAAAACCGTAACGGTATTTGAGACTGCCGAAGATGCCTTTAATGCAATAATGAATGAAACACGCGGTGCAATTCCCAAATCCGTATTAACATAGGCCCCCACGATAAAAGCTATCGAAATAGACGCTGAGTAAATGGCGACCGCCGCCCCCGGCAGCATAACACATGAGCAAAATATTTCTGGCCGGAAACTCCCTCTTGACATTAAAAACCGTGTAGTGTTATTTTTTATGGAATGATTTACTCCGGTAAGCTGATGGATTATAATAAAATACTTGATAATTTCGCCGGTAAGCGTATCCTTGTTATCGGAGATATTATTTTAGACCACTTCGTCTGGGGTAACGCCGAAAGGATTTCGCCTGAGGCCCCCGTGCCTATTGTCGATGTGCAGTTCGAGACTTACCTTCCCGGCGGGGCGGGAAATGTCGCCAATAATATCGCCTCTTTGGGCGGCCATGCCTGCCTCTGCGGCATAGTCGGCACCGGCCACGAGGCCGGTATTATGCGTACGCTGTTCAATGAAAAAAAGATTGACATCTCCGGCGTATTCCACGACAACCGCCCAACGACCATCAAGACACGTGTGATTGCGAATAACCAGCAAATAGTGCGCTTTGACAAGGAACAAAGAGAGCCGATCGGGGCCAAGACCCTCAAAAGCATAACAGGCTATATCGCCTCAAATATAAATAATTTTGACGGCATCATCATATCTGACTACAAAAAAGGCGTCATAACGCCACAGCTTATTAAATTCCTGATGGAACAGGCTAAGGCCGCGGGCGGCCTCTTTGCCGCGGTTGACCCCAAGGTGGGGCATTTTCATTACTATAAAGGGGTCTCACTGATAACTCCAAACAAGAAAGAGGCGGCTGAAGGTGCCGGCATATCAATACGCGACACGCAGTCCCTCGAAAAGGCGGGCGTTAAACTCCTCAAAGACCTTAAATGCGGCGCCGTCTTAATAACGCGCGGGGATGAGGGGATGAGCCTGTTCTATGATAAAGAAATCCATCACATTCCGACGGCCGCCAAAGAGGTCTATGATGTTACCGGCGCGGGAGACACGGTAATAGCGGCGTTTACCCTGTCGTACGTCTCAGGGGCGTCCCTGCCCGACGCTGCCGTTGTTGCCAACCATGCGGCGGGAATCGTAGTTGGAGAGGTCGGCACAGCAGCCACAACCATTGACCAAGTTAAAAATGCGCTCAACGCCGCACATGGCGATTTAACAACACATTAAGGAGACGATATGAAGATTCTTGTAACCGGCTCAGCCGGGTTTGTGGGCGGTTACCTTGTGGACGAGCTTTTAGAGCACGGACATGAGGTAGTCGGGGTAGACAATTTCTCAAAATACGGCAAGGTGGAAAAATCATACGATTCCCACGCGGGGTTCCGATTTGTGGAGGGTGACGCAAAGGATGTTGAACTCCTTAAAGAGCTGCTGTCGGACTGTGATCAAATTGTGGCGATTGCGGCAATTATAGGGGGTATTTCGTTGTTCCACGAGCTGGCGTATGATTTAATCGCCGAAAACGAGAGAATAACCGCCGCGGCATTCGACGCCGCTATCTGGGCGTTTCAAAACAGGAAACTAAAGAAGATAAACGTCATATCCTCGTCAATGGTGTTTGAGAGCACGACTACCTATCCAACCCCTGAAGGGGAACAGATGCGCTGCCCGCCGCCGTTGTCCACATACGGATTTCAAAAGCTGGCCTGTGAGTATTTCGCAAAGGGCGCCTATGAGCAGTACAAACTACCGTATACGATCGTAAGGCCATTTAACGCGGTTGGCATAGGAGAGAAACGCGCGAAGGTGGAAAAGGAAATCCTCTCCGGAAACGTCAGGCTTGCCATGAGCCACGTCGTCCCTGACCTCGTTCAGAAAGTACTCAAGGGGCAAGACCCGCTTCACATACTCGGAAAGGGAAACCAGTTAAGACACTACACCTATGCCGGTGACCTCGCCCGTGGCATCCGCCTGTGTATAGAGAGCCAGAAGGCAGTCGGCGAGGATTTCAATATCTCAACTAACCGCTCAACGACGGTCCTTGAGCTTGCGGAGTTGATCTGGAATAAAGTAAACACAGATAAACCGTTTAGATACACATGCGACGACCCGTTTAAATATGACGTACAAAAAAGGGTTCCCAACGTGGATAAGGCAAGGAGGGTCTTGGGATTTGAGGCCGCGACCTCACTTGAGGCCGCCCTTGACGAGGTTATCCCGTGGATTAAGGCACAGATAGAGATAGGCGGCATATAGTGAGGACAATTTTCTCCATGTACAATTTCTCAGGAGGCGGTAAGTGAGCGAACTCCCGCTCGCTATAATCATTCCCGTTTATAATGAAGGGAAGAACATCGGCACGGTACTGGCCGCGATAAACGAGAAGGTCTCGACCCCGCACAGGATTTATCTTGTTTATGATTTCGACGAGGACGACACACTACCGGCGGCGAGGCAGTTTATTGAACAAGGGCATCCGATAACCTTTATGAAGAACCCGGAAAGAGGTGTTGTAAGCGCGATAAAAACGGGCTTAAAGACCGCCGACGGGGACTGCCTGCTCGTGACAATGGCGGACATGTCAGACGATTACGCCGATGTTGACAAGATGTATAAGTTGATAGAAGGGGGCTGCGACATAGTATGCGGCTCAAGGTATGTAAAGGGTGGGGGGCAGGTAGGCGGCCCGTTTATAAAGAAAAATCTATCGAGGACAGCGGGATTGTCGTTAAAGGTTATCGCCGGACTTCCCACGCACGATGCGACAAACAGCTATAAATTATACAGAAGAAAGGTCATTGAAACGTTTGAGATTGAGAGCGACGGCGGTTTTGAAATCGGCCTTGAGCTGGTGGTAAAGGCGCACATTGCCGGATTTAAGATAGCCGAAATACCAACCATTTGGCACGACAGAGAGAAAGGCCAATCACGGTTTAAGATAATAAAATGGTCGCCCAAATATCTGAAGTGGTACCTCTACGCAATGAAAAACGCGCTGATCTCCAAGGGGAATAATCGGTAAAAAGTATCTAAATGTGCATTTTTACCCAGCACTTGACGAGCAAAAAAATCAGATTCTAATAAAACTCTTCCTTAATGTTAGTGTTTAGTGATACTGTATGAGTGGTAGGAAAAGGAAGAGGATGGACAGCTTATTCGCAAACCTTTGGGCTAAGGTGAACAAGAGTGTTGACATGGGATGGCATCCACTGATTCTCCATATGTTGGATGTGGCTGTTTGTGCTGACGCCATCCTGGCACGTGAGCCGGAATCAACCCGCAAGACAATGGTCCCACGGCACCCTGTCATAATAATTTCTTGACATTTTTTATTTTTTATGTTTAACTTGGTGAAGTCAATGTCAAACGTACTTGGCGGTTTATGAATTGTGTTTGTGGGTGGGGCTGTTTAAAGAAAGGCTGTTTCAGTCTGTATCGTGTATATTTGGGAGATATGCAATGAGAAGTCTCTTCGTGTTTTTCAGAGCGTTTATGTCAAGTCCGTTCAAGCCGAGAGGTACTATACTATACTATACTATACTATACTATACTAATCCTTCATTTAAGTAGTTTAACGTCAACGGCATACGCCGGGCCGGACACTTACGCATCAGAAACGATTCCATATACGTTCACCTCAGGGACAATCACAAAATCATCAGATTCAACATCTCATATTGTAAAAATATATGACATTGCCAAGACTGCGTATGCGGTTAACTTTATAGGCAATTTTGTCAGATTACAAACCATCAAAGGAGGAATGGCATTATGCGGAAGTTGAAGTTGAATTGGTTAGTTGCCTTTTTGTTATTTTTTGCAGTTGCCTGTTTTTTGTTGACCATTCGAGCGGGGAATGCTGCGCCACCACCTCATGCAGCGCCACAACAACATGCGGCACCACAACAACATTCTGCGCCACAACAACATGCTGCGCCGGCAAGAATGAGTCAACCACATGCTGCTCCATCGGGAATGGGGCGGCCCAATGCCGGTCCCGCACGAATGGGTCAGCCACAACATGGTGGCCCGGCAGGGATGGGGCGGCCAAATGCTGGTCCGGCAAGAATGGGTCAGCCACATGCTGGTCCAGCAAGAGCAGGTCAACCACATGCCGGTCAGGCAGGAATGGGTTCACATGGGAAAAATGCACCGCTGGATAGGCACGGCAGGCCGGAGCATAGGGGAGCTATGCATGATTTTCGCGGACATCATGATTACCACCATTTTAGCTCCCATGAACGAAGAATGTGGCGCGAAGGAAGATGGCGTCAGGAGGAGTATCATGGGCGGTACGGTTGGTGGTGGGAAGCCGGTGGGATGTGGTATTTCTATGAGCGTCCGGTATATCCATACCCTGTGATAGTACCAGAGATCGCGTTTGCGGCAGTTGTTGTTGAACAACCGGTCATTGCTCAACCGCCGGTTGTAGTTGAACGACAGCAGGTTCTAAGGGTTCAACCTCAGGCACAAGCTATGTACTGGTGCGACAATCCACGAGGCTATTCGCCGTCCGTCTCTAAGTGCCCATCAGGGTGGCGCACTATTCCGGCGCAAATGGTTCCGGCTCAACCACCACCGCCACCGCCGGCCGAATGACAGGATAAAGGGACGTAGGAGCCTTATTATTATAAATACTTATAAACGTGTTTCACACTACTTAAGGAGACTGTATGAAGAGATACTTAAAATGTCTGGTTTTGATGGTTGTTGCGGCGGGTTCATTGTCGCTGCTCAATGGGTGTATCACAACAACGGCGCTCGCGCCAAGAATCAACGTAATGCCTGCTCCTGGAAAACCGCTTGATCTGTTTCAGCAGGAGGTAGAAGAATGTAAACAGTGGGCAACTCAGCAGGTGGGCGGGCCGAGAGCGGTGGCGCACGCTCAAAAATCTGCCTTCATGACTGGAATGTTGTTAGGTCCCGACGCCAGTGGCGCCAACGCGGCACAGGCCAATGCGGATATGCAGCAACTGTACGACAATGCGTATGTGCAGTGTATGTACGCCAAAGGAAACCAGGTGCCCGATTTACAATAGGGGCGGTATTATTAATCAACAAACGGGAGGTTGTATGGAAAAAGCAGTCGTGAAATCCATTGTGAAACAGGGTACATTAATTACTTTAATTCTTTGCCTGATACTAACAGCATTGCCGGTTATGGCGATGGCTGGTACAGTAAATTTACCGCGGACAGGGCAGACAACAAGTTATGCTACAAATGATGACGGCGCGATACAGGCTGGTGTTGCGTGGCCAAGCCCAAGGTTTACGGACAATGGCGACCAAACAATGACGGATAAACTTACGGGCCTGATATGGGCTAAAGACGCCGGTACACCCTCGTATAGTTCATGTACGGGTGGTGGGATGCCGTGGGAAAACGCGCTCGTTTATGTAGCCTGTTTGAATACCGCCAATTACTTGGGTCATAAGGACTGGCGGTTACCAAACATCAATGAGCTTGAAAGCTTGATAAATGTCGAAAAGCGCTATGGTGATTGGCTTGAAACACAGGGGTTTAAAAATGTAGCATACGACAGCCACTACTTGTCATCTACTACATACGCTGGCGATACTGGCTATGTCTGGTACCTCTACCTCTTCTACGGCGGTGACGTGTACACATCTGGGAAGTCCTCTGGTGGTGTAGTTTGGCCTGTGCGCACTGGTGGGGCATCGGCACCTGCGGTCATTTGGAAGACCGGCCAGACTCACAGCTACCATTTCGGCGATGACGGAGCAACCCAGGCTGGCGCTGCATGGCCTAGTCCCAGGTTTATCGATAACGGCGACGATACGGTAACGGATAAACTTACCGACCTGATGTGGACTAAAAACGCGAACATGGCAGGAGACATAACCTGGCTGCAGGCACTGAATTATGTGGCGACTATGGATTATAGCAGCTCAGGGACTTACGGTCATATCGACTGGCGTATGCCAAACAGGACGGAGCTTAGAAGCCTGGCGGATTATTCACAATATGGTGTTGCTCTGGCAGAGAATCCATTTACCAATGTTCAGTCTGCTTCTTCTGCTTATTATTGGTCGTCTAGTACGGATATTGGCGACTCGTCTGGAGCATGGGTTGTTGATATGATATACGGCAACGTATTTGGCGACTCTAAGAGCTACACCAACTATCTTTGGCCTGTTCGTAGCGTAACTTATACCCTTGACGTATCGAAATCCGGCACCGGCACTGGCACAATAACAAGCAAACCCGCGGGGATAAGCTGCGGCTCTACCTGTTCCGCGTCATACGATTCAGGGACGGGGTTATATCTGATAGCAACGGCTGATTCAGGATCGACATTTTCAGGCTATACGGGATGCGATACATCAAACTCAAACGGGTGTTACGTGTTGATGTCATCGGCAAAAAGCGTAACCGCAACGTTTGCGTCGTCGGCCTATAACACTGCAAGCACGATGATTAACGCGATATATAGTCAATATCCATCAGTCTTTGGCACTAAATCAGGCGATGTGACAACAGGGACTGACACAGGCGGAACATACTATGTCCAATGGTTTACGAATGGTACGGCCATTTTAGCGTATTCAGACGGGCATATGTATTACAATTATGGCGGCAAATGGTACTCTCTTGGGGTAGTTTGGAACAATCCCACTGCCGCAAGCACGATGATTAACACGATATATAGTGGATATGCCTCGTTCTTTGGGACAAAATCCGGAGGCATAGTTACAGGAACATCCGGCTCGGCCACATACTATGTCCAATGGTTTACGAACGCTGCTGCCATTGTAGCATGGACAGATGGATATATGTATACTTATTATAATGGTACGTGGTTCGCTTTAGGGGTAAAATGGAGCTGAGCAAAGGAATTAAATCCTGAAACATGGGGGAAGTGTTTTGTGTGAACACACAATTCGTTCTACTTCCCCTTGTTTCCTCTAAATGTTGATGGAAAACGATAACAAAATATATTTTGAAGTTTTAAGCAAGCTCTCCCTCTTTTCATCGTTGACCGAGGGAGAGTTAGGCCAGTTAATGCCTAAAATCAAGATACAACATAAGAAGAAGGGCGAGGTGGTTTTATATCAGGAAGACTCTAATAACTTCATGTATATTGTTTTAGCTGGAGCTGTCAAAGTTACACAGTGCACTGAGGACGGCAAAGAAATCCTTTTGGCGAACCGCGAGGCGGGGGAATATTTTGGTGAGATGTCCTTAATTGACGGCAACACCGCTTATGCTGAGGTATCAGCGACCAAAGACTCTGTCGTTGCTCTGATTGGCAAAACAACTTTCGACTTCTTGCTTGGCTCCAATCCCAAAATAGCAAGGAAACTTTTAGAAGAACTTACCAGCCGTCTGCGCGCCTCTATCGACGCTATTCATATGTTCAGCCATGATAAGATAGCCCAAAGGTTAAAGCTGTTTTTTAAACAACTCGCCCAAGAACACTGCCATGAGAAAAAAGGCACCGGCGTTACCTTAAACTTGGAGCTTACCAAGACAGAAATAGCCAATAGAATCGGCTTTAGCCGTCAAAACGTGTCAGAAATTATGAGCCATCTGGAATACGAAGAGTATTTGATTACCCTACCTGATAAAAAAATCCATCTTACCCCTAAATTTTTTGATAATTTTTAAATACGGTGTCGTAGATACGACGGAATCCCTTCTTTAGCCCGCTATATAATAAAAGTAAGAAGTAAGAGTAACTAAAATTTATTACATGGAGGGTACAGAAATGAAAGGATCGGCAATGAGTACAGAGAGCATGAGCAAGGTGGGGTGTTCAGTTTTGATTTCGGTGTTTTTTATCTGTTGCTTTGGGAGTACTGCTTTTTCAGCAACTATTCCTAAACTAGCCAAGCCGAGTTCTAGTTACAGTACGAGTAATATTAACCTTAAGTTTGGTGGTGACTGGACAACATTTGCGGGACAGTGTACGAAATACACAACTAAGCCGTATTTGACGTGGTACCATACAGGTATTGACATAAAAGCGTCTAAGGGTAGTGACGTATATGCTGCAGAATCTGGTGTGGTAAAGGTGTCTCAGGATAGCGGGACTAAATGGAAGGAATGGATAGCAATTGAACACAAAGACAGCAAAGGTAATAAATATACAACCAACTACTGGCATCTAAAAAACAGAAAGGTAAACGTTGGGAAAAACATAACCAGAGGTAGTAAAATTGCTGAAGTAGCCGATATGGGGTTGAACACTCACTTACACTTTGGGCTTTACAATAAGGCGTATGAAAATACTGCTAATAGGGGCGGACTTCCTCAAAATAATACATGTTCGGGGTATCCTGCCTATAAAGATAGTTTTGTAAACCCTGTAGACTATTTACCGTAAACTATTTATTAGGATATTGGCAATGAAGATAATCCTAAGCAAATGTCTACTGGGGCTATTAATTATATTGTTACTATGTATCGTAAGATTAATAGCTCCAGTACATCAGCAACAGTCCACTCCGCAAAAAATAGTTACAAAAGAACTAACAAAGAGTGTCAAGAGTGTTCAAATAAAAACGGATTCTGTAACACACAGTAGCAATTTGATTACATATAGACAAGTTTTACCTTCAGAAATTGAACCTAAGAGTTTTGAATATCTTCAAAATATTATTCTGCAAAGTAACTGGGAAAACACCGAAGTTATTAAATACCTTTGTGATTGGTATATGGCAAACGGTATGCTTGACGATGCTGTTTATCTATTAAGACGGGCTATTGATATGAATGGTGATGCTTATGATCTATATGTAAAACTTGCATATGTTCTTAACCTGAGAAACGACACAGCCGAGGCAGAAGATATCTTATTAAAAGTTATAACAATCAACCCTACTTATAGTGATGCCATTGAAACTTATAGAGTATTATTGCAAAATACAAACAATGATTCTAAGTACATAAATTTTATGAATCAGCTTATTCAAGAAAATCCAAATGCACAAGAATTATATGTATTACTTGCTTCATCATATAGAAATAATGCGGATGATAATAGTGCTGAACAAGTATATAGAGATGGAATACAACATAATCAAAATGAACCAGAGTTAAAGAAAGCTTTAGCTGATTTGCTGTTGAATACGACCAGAATTGAAGAAGCTACTGATTTATATAAACAATATATTGAATTTAAGCCTGATGATCCTTATGGGTACTTACAATTGGGCAACATATATTATAAGTTAGGAGATTATACGCAAGCTAAACTGTATTATGAAAAGACAATTTCCATTTCACCTGATTACAATGAAGAGATTGATAGAATATTACATCCGGTTAATATGTAATGTATAGGATGAAGCCCGCTATAGTGTTTTTTTTCGTCTGGACATCCTTACCCCATTAAAACCACGGCTCAGTACACTGGACAAAATGTAACATTTTGTTTAATGTGGTGAGGCTTAAACAGGGACTTTCCAATTTGCTTACCCTACCTGATAAAAAAATCCATCTTACCCCTAAATTTTTTGATAATTTTTAAATACGGTGTCGTAGATACGACGGAATTCCTTCTTTAGCCCGCTATATAATAAAAGTAAGCACAGAGGTTTTTAACCTCATTGGTAACTTACTAAGATGTTTTAAGGAGATGGGGAAATGAAGGGATTAAAAGTAAGAGGATGGGAAGTAGTAACAGTAGCGATTTTTATAGTAATGGCAATGGCGGCAACGGCTCTGGCGAGAGATACGTATCTTGATTTAGGATACAATTGTCCCAGTGACGGTGTGAGCGGCACAAAAGCAGATCAATTTGGATTTATAAGATGCAATTGCACATCGTATGCTGCAAAGAAAATGAGTGAACATGGTGTAGATATACATGACACCTATCTCACAGTATCAGGCAAAACAACACACGAAGGTTGGCACCATGCTAAAAATTGGATAGCTGCTACAAAAGCTGCGATGAACGCCGGTGCTGATATATCCTATAACACGTCACCAAAGCATAGGGATATTGCTGTGTGGACTGGTGGCACTTATGGACATGTTGCTTATGTAGAATCTGTAGATTCAAAGGGCAATATAACTGTTAGCGATTACAATCACGACGGCAAGCTTGTATACGCCAGCAGCAGAACCCTCAGCATAGCTACAAAAGGAATGGATCCTAATAAGAAGGGTTATCCAGACCGCTATCCGCAGTACTTTATTCACTTTGGGGCAAAGTAAGAAAGTAGATATTTTTATAGTCCTGAAAGGGTATACATCAACCAGAACAATGAAATTACTCTAATGGTGAGGTGGGCGAACTGGACACAGATGAGCGTACCTACTCTGTAGTCAGTTACGCCAGCCTTGCAAGGAAAGGGTGTAAAATGGAACATTTAAAAAAACAGTATTCTAAAGTTTTCGGGTTTGTGTTGCTAATCGTATTATTTATAGGCAGTTGGATCTATTATGCTGAATCTAAACCATCCGTTAATCAAACAATACCAGATAGCAACTCTGCGTTAGATAAATCGCAGGGAATTGTTCCCGAAAAAGGTATAACATCCCACCAAAAAACAGAAAAAAGAGCGCAGGTGCAGACAGGTTCTAATAACATGCAAACATCTGGTAGTATGGCTCCGTTGGAGTTAGGTTCTGATTTTACTACGAATATTGATAAGATTAAAATATTGTCGAAATATGGAACCCCGGAGCAAAAAGATACCATTGCATCATACGCTGCAGACACAAATAAAGAAATTGCTATTCGTCTTGCCGCTGTTGAAGATATGGATTGGGAAAAGTATCGCGAACCATTAGTAAATATCATACGGAGTAACGACGAAGTTGTCGCGGCCACGATTTACATAGCTAGCGCGAAAGAATTATCAGAAGAGACACGGCGTCTTGTTGATGAAGCTGTATACTCAACCTTTCAAACAACAAGCCCTAACACTCAAATTGCGATTTTAAACTACTTTCTTGAACAACACTCTGACCTTTTTGACACTCTATATACCCAACTCTATAACAAAAACTCCTTTGATGGGTACTCAGAAGGTGAAAAGGACAACGTGTTACAGCTATTGAAACAAAGAAGGCAAGACCAAGACATAAGCGGAGAAACGCACATTTAGGGATACGTAAAGGGGTCAGATTTATTTATTGATGAGATTAGAAATAAATCTGTCCCGTTTTTTTTGTATAGACAAACCCATATACTTGAGGGTAGAATATAATCATGGAATATGAAGAAGACGATTTAACAGAAATCATTAACGGGGTTGAAGTCCTGACACATCCGCCTGTTTATGAGCAACTTGATATGGGCTTATGCTTAACGGAAATTATCAACGGAGAGGTAATTGTGGGGCCAAGTCCATTTGGTAAACATCAGGATATTGTTTTTAATTTAGCTGATATTATGCGCCGCCATGTCAAGACAAACAATTTAGGAAAAGTTTACTTGTCCCCCCTGGACGTAATCCTTGAGGAAGGGATTAATCGAGTGCAGCCCGACATATTGTTTATCAGGAAAGAGAACATGTCCATTATGCAGGATTGGGTACGAGGTATCCCTGATATGGTGTGTGAGGTAGTCTTACCCTGGAGTTACGGAAGGGATACCGGATCAAAGAAAGCCATCTATGAGAAATATAGAGTACCGGAATATTGGATAGTCTTACCGGAATTGCAGAACATTGTGATTTCAACTATTGAAAACGGTAAATATGTAACATATCCCTCTGCGGCAAAAACCGGCGTGGTTACGTCTAAGGTCATTGAGGGACTTCAAGTCAATATCAAAGACATTTTCGAGGACTGAAATTGGGTATAATGGGGACAGATTTATTGAAACTGTTCACTGCATGAACAAAACAGACAAGTCTTTTCGCATGGTTATAAAGAGA
>JADFXO010000088.1:6943-12212 GCA_015233485.1 Nitrospirota bacterium | reverse complement strand
TAGTCTCGATAACCTTACCACAACAAGGCCGCGAATATGTGGAAGCCCTCTTGGTTTATTGCTGGGGTTATTACGAGCGCAAAATCAAGGCCGGAGGCGACTGTCAAATCGGGGCTATTGCCAGTAAGGCATTTCGGGAAGGCTGGCAGCCACAGACTTCCCTCTTTGATGTAGAGAGAAAACAAAAAGATCAAGAAACAAAAAGAAAACAAGAGGAATTAAAGCAACAAGAAGAGGATGCTAAGGAAAAAGAGGAAAGAATTCATCAAGAAGCGGAGGATTTCATTGATTATCATCTGTCAGACGAAGAGGCGCTCGAAGAATTTCCGCTATACTTAGAAAGTAAATACAACTTCTTTTTTAAGGATCGTTATAGGCCGGACATGAAGGCTGAGGAACTCAAGAAAGGCAATTTAAGGCTTTTCCTCAATCACTTTGTTCGGGAAAAATACTTTAAACCCGACAGTAAGTAAATTAGTTAGCGGATAGAACAGCCTATGTGTAGCGCATGTTTTTTTCTTTAATGGCTAGAAGGATATAGTCATGAAGTGAAAGACGCTCTTTGGCCGCTTGGTCTTTAGCTCGTTCCCACAATTTCATAGGCAACCGCAAGAGAAAAGACTTGTCTTTTCTAAACAGTTCTTCGTCTTCCAGAGGCTCTTCGGTCTTAGTTGGCTTGTTTTCGGCCTTAGCTTGGCCGATAAAGGTGTCCAAGCTGGGCTTGGTGGTTTTTATAGGCATAATTGTATACTTAAATAAATAATTCTTGATAAAGGCTTTTGATTTCATCACTGGCCTTAGCGTCCGGCCACTCTATTACGCCTTGGCCTTGACCAAAGGAATTTTTATAAGCCACACGGTTATGTAAGACTGTGGCTAAAAGTTTAACTTCTGGATCAAAATCTTTAATTGCCTCGCGGGCGTCTTTGGCTAAGTTAGTATGGGGTATGAGCTGGTTTAAGAGAAAATAGGCGGTTATGTCTTTATAAACGCGGGCCTCTTTTAATATTTCGATTACATCACTGGCCGCCCAAAAATCCACCTGTGACGGCAGGCAAGGGATAATCAGGGCATCAGAGGCCATGATAGCGGAGCGAAAAACCGCGTTATCCCGTCCGCCGGAATCAATAATAATCAAATCCAGTCCAGAAAACCTGTTCAAGTCTTTATGCAAAGTTGGAGTGGTAACAGCTAAGGCTTGAATATCGTCTCTTTCCCGGCTGGCTCTAAAGGTCAGACTGGATCCTTGAACATCAGCATCTATTAACAGCGATTTTTTGCCGTGGCAAGCGGCAGTTACGGCTAAATTGCAGGCAATAGTGCTTTTGCCTACCCCACCCTTGGTATTGCCTATAGTGATAATCATAGCGTCCTTAGTGCTATGTAATTTATTAACTAACTTAGTTACTATGTCTAACATATGGATAATTAATAATATATCCGTGAGGAAATATTATATAATCTTAAATTAATCTTAGCGCGCTTGGAGATTTAAAGCAAGTACTTCATAAAATTCAGAGCTTTATGTCGCACTACCCTTTTGTGAGCAAGCAATACAACTATTTGTCCACAGCCTTCTTAAGATTCAATGCAGGTGTAAATTTGACAACTTTCCTTGCTGGCACCTTAATCGGGTTACCGGTCTGTGGATTGCGGGCTGTAGTAGCTTTGCGTTCACGCACGGAAAAAGTGCCCAAGCCTTTGATGGCAATGGCCTCGCCAGTAGAGAGTGTTTCAGTTACAGTCTCGTAGTATGCCTCCAACACGGCCTCGATGTCCTTTTTTTTAAGTATTGTGACTTTTCTGCTAAGTGCCTCGATAACTTCAGCTTTGTTCATGCTGGGCCTCCTTTAGTTTGTGCCAGTCATTTTAGCAGTAGAACTAAAACAGTGTAAAGTCCTATGGATATTTGATTTAGCAGCCGGAATACTCTTCTTTGTCCGCGCCTGGTTCTTTTTCATTTGACTTTCCAGCCCTTCAAGGCGTTTATTTGAACACATAGTCTGTATGATATGCATACCACACATATACTTAATACATATACAGTATGTATTGACTTATTATTAACTACATATGATATACTCATTGAGTTAACACGGGATAGATATAAGATGAATACTATATGCATATCGAATCAGAAGGGTGGGTGTGGTAAAACCTCGCTTACCCACAATGTTGGCTGCGTCATAGCCACTCTACATGAAAAGAAAGTCTTATTCGTAGATGTTGATGGTCAGGCGAATCTGACAACAGTCTTTGGTTTCAACCCTGACAACGTAAAAAGTATTTCAGAGCTACTTACATCTAAAAAGAAGCAGACAAGGGACTACATAGTAAAGACAAGTGTGCCTAACGTTGATTTGATCCCGTCCAATCAGCATACTTTTTCAGCAGAGAAGCAGCTTTACGAAAAAACCGGCAGGGAATTTGTTCTATCAGATGCTTTAGAGCAAGTAAGAGAAGCTTATGATTATATCTTTATAGATACACCGCCTAATTTAGGGATTATAACACTAAACAGCCTAATCGCTTCAAACAGTGTGATCTTGGTCTACACGGCTTCGGAGTTCTCACTGGATGGGCTTTCTCAAATATTAAACGCCTTAGATGAGATTATAAAAAATAAGAGGTTAAACATAAACCAGACGAAGATTTTAGGGGCGATCCAGAATAACTATAAATCTACGACCAGAAAAGTGAATGCTAAGTTAAAGGATGCGTTAGCCGGAGTATCCGATATTCCTAAATATTTTAGTCCCATCAGTGAAACAACAGAGTTGGAGAAAAGTCAGTTCGAACACCAACCAGCCTATTTATATGTACCAAACCACAAAATATCGAGTGATTTTAAAACATTCGCAAAGGAGTTAATTGCATGTCTCGGTTAGGGGAAAGGAAAAGAAGCGTAGTTGATGAGATTTCAAGCGATCAAGAGGATATGAACGCGTTTACTCGTGTAACGTTCACTATGAAGAAAAAAGACATCCAGCAGTTAGATGATTATATAAGGAGAGCTAATGAAAACTCATCAGAGCGCGTTACTAAGTCTGAAATGGTAAGAAAAGCCCTACAGATGGCATATAAAGAAGACAGGTTGTTTACTAAGTATTTACTAAGTAAGTAACTAATATGAATGTAGTGTGTATGTAGTACATGCTTAGTATAGATATAGTCGTAGTGCAATTTTCCCCGAATTCTGTGTTCACCATTAAAGCTTACAGCGTCATAAATTAATTTTAGCGCTTTTGGGGTTTTAGGGCAAGGGAATTGATAAAAAAGTAAAATTCTCTTGATTTTTAATCAGATAATGAGTTAGCATCAGTCTAATCCACGCAAATTAAAGAGGCGGCTAAGGGAGGGGGACATGGAAGTTAGTTTTGCAGCTTATGCTGATTCACTGAGGAGTATTCCACTGTTTTCAACATTACAGGCTGAGGAATTAAATCAGATTATCAAAACTATCAATGTGAAGCGTATCCTTAAAGGCGGGGTGATTTTAAGCTGGGAAGACGCTAATAACTTCATGTATATAGTTTTAGATGGCAGCGTCAAGGTTACTCAGCTTACAGAGGATGGGAAGGAAATACTTTTGGCCTCACGAGAGACTGGTGAATTCTTCGGGGAAATGTCCTTGATTGACGGCAAGACTGCATCAGCCACGGTATCGGCTCAGGAGGATTCGGTTGTAGGCATTATTTCAAAAAGTATCTTCTTTTCTATGCTTCGCTCTAACGAGAAGGTCTTTGGCAGCCTTCTGCAAACACTCTGCTCAAAGATTCGCGCCTCTACTGAAACCATCCAGCTTCTAAACCATAACCGCGTTTCGCAAAGGCTAAGGCTGTTGTTCAAATCATTAGTCAACGAATACGGCCAAGAGACTGAGTCAGGCATACTCTTGAAGCATAGGCTAACTAATCAGGAAATAGCCGACCGAACCGGCCTAAGCCGCCAGAAAGTCTCCACCGTGATCAATGATTGGAAAAGAGAGCAGTTAATAATCACAGGGGATGACAAATATATTCACATATCCCACGAATTATTTAATCTTTCTTAAACACAGTCACCGCGGTGACGGACAGCCTTTTTAAGCCTCCTATAAAATAGAATCAAATAAGTAACTATGGAGGCTTGAAGATGAAAAAATTATTATTGTTGTTGGCAGTATTAGTCTTAAGTGGATGTTATGCACAAGAGGTTCGCTATTCACCAGTTTACTATGAACCGGAGCCACAGCCATATTATGTGGTACCTCCTCCACCACCAGTGTACGCACCGCCTGTAGTTGTAGTTCCTCCACCACCGGCATACAGACCAACGACGGTTGTCGTGGCAGCTCCAGAGAGACCTCATGCGCCTCCTCAGGCACAGGCACCCCACCCAGCTCCAGCACCTAGACCGGCTCCGGCTCCGCAGCCAAGTCAACCGAATAAACCACCGAAAAAGTGAGGCTACTGTGTTTTTATAGTAAACGTGCTTGGAATAGTTAGAAGATAGGAAATAGAGTCGGTTACCCAAGGAAATTTGGATGGGTAACCGATTTTTTATTAAAAGATCGAGAAATCGAAGATATGAAGGTATGGCGTATCCTTTGTGATTACTCAAATTCTTAGCCAGCGATAATTTATTCACATATCGCTCAAATTTTAATACTTTTTAAGCAGAGTCACCACGGTGACGGACAGCCTCTTCAAATCCCTTTTAAAATAGAATCAAATAATTAATTACGGAGGCTTTAATATGAGTACAAAATCAAAAAGTTGCTTAAAAGAGGCGATTGCAATATCAGTGATAGTATGTTTATTAATTTTAAAGGCTGGTTTTCCATCCGACTCAGTGGGAAAAACAGATAACTGGGCAGGATACACACACAAAGAGGAGACTATTGTTTCGGTCAAGTCCGTTAAGAATACCGATCGTTTCGTGCAGAATGAAAACTCGAACATTACTTCTTATATGAACAGCAACCTCACTCCAGAAGGCCCTGCAAGCGATAAAGCAGAGGGTAGCCAAGCGATTTAAAATGGTTGCGTTAGAGTGGTCACAAATTTTAAATATTTCTTAAACAGCGTCACCGCGGTGACGGACAGCCCTCCCGATGCTCCTTTAAAATAGAATCAATACTTAATTTATTAAGTAATTTTCTTTACATGGAGGGGCAAAATGAAAGCTCAAAATAACAATAAGGCAATCAGGAACGTATTAATAAACATTTCAACCTTGTTTTTCCTTGTGGTATTGTTTACTTCTTCTACCGCAATGGCAGCCACCA
>JADFXO010000088.1:0-6933 GCA_015233485.1 Nitrospirota bacterium | reverse complement strand
CTCAGTATACCCTTACTATTTCCAAATCTGGGGCAGGCAGCGGTACAGTTAATGGCGCAACGTCGGGCAGTAAATACAACGCCAATGCCAGCGTATCTCTAACCGCGTCGGCGTCCAGCGGTTCAACCTTTGCGGGTTGGAGCGGTTGCAACTCTACAAACGGCAGTCAGTGTACGGTTTCAATGTCGGGAAATAAAAGTGTATCAGCGACGTTTAATGTTCAGCAATATGCACTAACCGTAACCAAGGCTGGAACAGGCAGCGGTACGGTAACACCAGCGTCGGGCAGTAATTACAACGCTAATGCCAACGTAACAGTGACAGCGACACCGGCCAGCGGATCAACGTTTGCGGGTTGGAGCGGAGCGTGCAGTGGAACGTCAACGACGTGCAGCGTAACGATGTCAGCAGCCAAGAGCGTAACGGCGACGTTTAATCCGATTCCTTCTACTCCGTCTTTAAGTATTTCTCAAACAACTAACGGCTTCCAGCTTACTTGGAATGGTGTAAGCAACGCCACTCAGTACAATATATATTGGGGCACCAGTAATGCGGTGACTGAGTCTAGTAACGCGTTTCCTTCTACCAGCAGCACCGCTTATGCTCATACTGGCCTAAGCAACAATTCTACCTATTACTATCGCATTAAGGCCTGTAACGGCTCGGCTTGCAGCGCGTTATCAAGCACTGTTTATAAAACCTATGTTATACCGTGCACTTATATTTTATCGTCAAACAGTAATTCTGTGGCCTATAGTGCAGGTTCAGGCAGTGTAAGCATAACCGCCTCTAATAGCGTGTGCTCGTGGACAGCTGCCAGTAATGCCAGTTGGGTAAGCAAAACCTCAGGCGGCGGCAACGGCAGCGGTTCAGTTGCGTATTCCGTAGCTGCCAATACCAGCACAAGTACTCGTCAAGGCACTATGACCATTGCCGGTCAAACTTTTACAGTAAACCAAGCGGCAGCACCAACACCGCCAACGGTAAATCCTAACAGTGTTAGTGTGGTAGCCGGTAAGACAATCAACTCTACTGTTAGCGGCGGCACTTCACCTTATGCAGTAACATCATCAAACACAAAGGTTGCCACGGCAAGCATAAGCGGATCTACGGTAACTATTACCGGTGTAGCCCAAGGCAGTGCAACAGTTACAGTAACGGATAAAAATAACCTGAGCGCAAGCATAGCCGTGACGGTTACTCAATCGTTCGCATTATCGGTTACTAAATCCGGCACGGGTACGGGAACGATAACAGCATCCCCAGGTACGCTTAACTGGAGCGGCAACACCGGAACAGCCACATATAACGCTAATGATAACGTTACTCTTACAGCAACACAAGGCAGTGGATCAACTCTCGGAGGTGTGTGGACAGGGTGTGATTCAAATTCTGGTACTAATAACAACCAATGTATAGTTAAAATGTCATCGGCTAAAAGTGTAAGCACAACATTTAAAGTTCAACAATACACCCTTACAGTTAACACCGCAGGTACAGGGAACGGAACGGTATCCCCCGGCTCTTCCTGCTACAACGCCAACGACAATGTAACTATAACGGCTTCAGCATCCAAAGGCTCAACTTTTGCCGGTTGGAGCGGAGCGTGCAGTGGAACCTTGACGACCTGTTCGGTTACTATGTCGACAGCTAAGAGCGTGACAGCGACATTCACTTCTCAAGCAAGTCGCCCCATTCTCTTTGTGCACGGTATCTGGGGTAAAGCCACTGACTTCGCTGCTGAATTCAATTCGGATAAAAACCCTCTACTAACTTATCTGTCAACATCCGGTCAGCTTCCGAGCGACTTGTATCCAGACAACACTCTTTATTACGCTATTTACATAAGTAAACAGGATTCAGTAGTATTTTATAAATCAACAGACAATAAAACACTTCAACAGGTCAGTAAACTATCTGTCCCGTCATCGGCGCGCTTCTTTAGTATACAGTTTCGCGATCCTGATGACACCATGATAACTGATACTATTGATATCCAAAACGTAGCCAAGATCTCGATACTTAACAAAGCGTACGAGCTTTCGCAGGTGATAAAACAAATTACTGCCATCACTCAAATAAAAGATGTTATTGTTGTTGCTCATAGCATGGGAGGGTTGGTCGCTCGTGCTTATATTGAGAATATGGCGTCAGTAGGCTCGTGTTCCATCTCTTACAACGGCACATGCAAACCCGGAGATGGCAATGCGGCTTATGCTGGTGATGTTGGAGATTTGATCACTGTAGACACACCTCATAACGGTTCGCTATTACCATACTTATGCTATACACTCAATATAATTAGTTTACCTAATTCAACTATATCCGTGTGCAATGAGTTGAACGTGGGAGAATTGACGAAGTCAGTTGGGGGAACTGGGTTGATTGAGGCCCTGAACTATGGAGGTACTATCGCTGGTAAATCGCCTCAAAAAATACAAACACCTATTCAAGCGGTAGAAGACTATTTATCAACAAACTATTTATTGATGGGTGACTCTGATGTTGTAGTTTCAAAAGATAGCCAGTCAATAAAAAACAGTGTATCAGCTGGCAATACGTCCGCGACATTCACTGATGTTCCAGTTGAATATAAGGACAACAACGTTCTAAATAACACAAATTGTAAGTTTTCTGGTGTTCCAGCACTACACCCCATACGATGCTTGGGTGCCCAAACCAATACTCAGGCTGCGATCGCTAATATAGTGGCAGATCACGCAACGCCATCCAAATAAATAACCGAACAGACGAGTGTCAACAACATAAGCTATTGCTGACACTCGTCTAACAAAAGACCTCTTGGGAGACCCTTACACGGCAACTTGATTGATATTGGAGTGTTGTTCACTATAGCTGACATAACCCATTTATAATTCATAGTCACGTTTCACCCTTCAACCTCTTCCTAACCGTCCCCTCGTCCACGCCTAACTGTCGGCCAATAGCACGGTAAGAAAATCCTCTAAGCCTTAAGGCTTGGGCTTGCTCTATAATCTGATCAGCCACTTGTGGCCGTCCTAACCGCTTTCCCTTAGCTTTGGCATTAGCCAAACCAGCCTTAACTCGCTCCCGAATAATATCTTTCTCAAACTCGGCCACCGCGCCGATAATCTGAAAGACTAGCTTGCCGGTCGGAGTAGAAGTATTGAGGTTGTTGTCGTAAGAGATAAAATCAATACCTAAGTGCCCTAACTCGTCCAGAGTGTTAATCAGGTCTTTTAATGACCGGCTCAAGCGATCCAGTTTCCAAACCAAAAGAATATCAAACTTTCTTTTCCGTGCGGCATCCATCATCAGGGTTAAGGCTGGCCGCTTAATGTCGGCTCCGGTATAGCCCTGGTCAATAAACTCCTCGTAAATTGACCAGCCTGAGCGTTGCACAAAAGCTCGAAGTTCCCTAAGCTGCATGTCAACTTTTTGCTTGTCTGTGGATACGCGGGCATAGATAGCTACGGTTTTGCTGGTTGAGGGGGTCATAGGCTTAAGCTATAATTCTCGATGGAATAGGTGTTTTTCTAAAGTTGAGTCCAATTTGCAGGTTCATTATTTTTGAGCAAATCTTTTGGCTCAAAGACTAAAACATGGTCTAAAGTTTTTGATTTTATCTCTTTATCATTACTCAAGAGAGGAATATTATATTGTTCAGCAGCCTGTAGAATTATGCTGTCGCCTCCTTTCAAGCCGATTTTACAACCCAAAACACAGGCTTTCTTCGCTGTTTCAACATCTATTGTCAACCAGTTAATAGAAGGAACTTGAATTAAGTTGTGATATACTTTGGAAGCAACCTCGCTATTCGTTCTTCTCCGAATGACACAAATCGTCTCAACTAACACCAATAAAGGACATATTGCTTGAATTTCAGAGCGCAGTAATTTTTCAAAAACAAGAGAACAATCACTATAAAACAAGTCTTTAGGATCAAGACTGCTGACAAAGATATTACTGTCAATAACCAGTCTCATCTTTGGCGCTCCTTTCTAATATCTTCAACACTATTACCCCCTGTAGACACTGCCTCAACCTGCTTAACCAATTCTTTAAAAATCAAAGACCAATCCTCGGGTTTTTCTTCAAAGATAATCATAGCGTCCTTACCTTCAGGAAACTCTATCTCCTCTAATGGCTTAAAAACACCCCCTATAAATCTAGCCCTAATAGTTTTAGTCATATCCTGAATCTCCTGTTGGCCTGAAATTTGGTTTGTGTTAAAGGTTGTCTCATAGTTTTAGATTAAGTTATTAGATGAGCAGTGTCAAGGAAAATTATTTAAAATTCCACTTTTGCGCAGTTTGAAGACGCTCCAAGAGTGTAGAACGGCTTTTTGTTCGTAGAATCGGCGTTGTTTGTTATTCGCTATCTCGATAAAATCTAACAATTTCATATAGTCTTCGTTTCGGAAGGGTTAAAAATCAACCGCTAAATTTTCAATCAAATACCGGCCATAGTCTGCCCTGTCCTGGTGTATTTCAGCTCTTCTCTTACGATCCGCTCGCCCAATTGCCAGTAGGTCTGCACTTTTTGGTAGTCCTTATCCATGTCTCCTTGGCCTTGAGCCGGTACTATGGAGTTTGGTTTTTTAGTCATAGTTTTAGATTATAGCTATTTAGGATGTTTACATATAGTAATGATCACGTAAGTATCTCCCTCGATACAAAAATAAGCCCGATGGTCTTTATTAATCCGAACCTGCCAAATATCTTGGCTTTCATTATATTTTTTAGCACGCAGAGAAGGATAACGGATGTCTCTCAGCAGAGCTTCCAATTGTTTATCAACCAAGGCTTGCAGATTATCCTTAAAGACTCATAGTCTTTAAGAGCTTTGGCGGTAAACAAAAGCTTCATGTTTTAGAAAGAGCGGCCTTAAATCCCTTAACACTGTCAAAAGGGCCAAAAACCAGACCTTCTCGGTAGTCCTTCAACCCTTCAGCAATAGAGGCTTCAACGCTTTCTCTATCTAAAACCACTTTGGGCTTAAAGACGATGGTCTTATCCTGAAACACTACCTCTAAAAGATCCCCCTCTTTGATATGGGCCGCTTCCCGAATCTTCGTTGGGATAGTAACTTGAAATTTATTTTTTACCTTTACCAAAGACATGATGCCTTCTCCTAAGCTGCATATATATTTGAAAGTTGTAAAATACAACAGTGATACTTTCATTATAGCAGAAAGGATTGAGCTATAAATAGAGGGGATGTCGGTCATGAAAAATGTACCATAGAGAGCTACGATTACCGAACGGTTACAATCTATCATGAAGTCTTAACGTACGATTTTACATTTCGTGAGGTGCCCCCTATACGTGTTTATCAGCGCTCCATAGGCTTAGCGTGCGATTTTTCCCGAATTCTGTGTTCTCCCCTTGTTGTTTGATGTGGTCATTTAAAAAAGAGAGGCGCGATATGGGTAATAAACTCTTGCGGGTTGACAATACGCGTCTGTTCGAACTTACCAGACGGGAAATGTCGGATATTGCCGGTAATAAAATAATCAGCCCGGGCCTCCAAGGCACACTCTAAAAATTTATTGTCGGCGGGGTCGTTTTTGATAATCTCTACCGGTATGATAGGTTTAACCCAAAGAGCCTCTCGGTGAAATGAATTAAAAAGATCTTTAATCTCTTTGTCGTGTTTGTTTCTCAGTGTCGCAAACTTATCTCGCTCCAATACTCCTTCATATTCCGCCATAATCTCTGAGGTCAAACATAAAAGCAGCCAGCGTCTCTGTATCATGGTTATAATTAAATCAGGCAAGCTCGGCCTTTTAAGAAAGGATGACACTAAGATATTGGTATCTATTACCACCTTTAACATAGATCTATTTAGCCTGCTCTTTACGATAAGAGAGTATCTCGGAGTCAATTTCCTCGTCAGTCATTTTATCCAAGCCCAGTTCTTTAGCCCCAGATTGAATTTTAACTAAGAGTTCATCTTCTCCTACCAAATTTCTAAGGTAGTCTTCCACGCTTAAAGTTATCATTTTGGGCTTGCCTCGGCGGCTTACCAGATAACGGATATTTTTCTTTTCCGTCTCTTCCATGATCTCTCCTAAATGAGTCCGGAAAGAAAGGGCATCGATTATTTTAGTCATATTTTTTTTTGGTTCCATACAAGTCTCCTCTCAACTCATTAATTAAGTAATTAGTTGATGGTAGTATCTTAACATCCCCAAAATGGGAAGTCAAGAGGTGCGGAAAAAACCTGCCTGAAATCGGCCAGAGGGAACCTGCATAAACAAAGGGGTTGAGGATAGCAAAACTAAAGAGGAAAAAACAAATGTATTATCCGCACCCTGTTTGTCGTAAAGCACTTGTTTCTGGTTCAGTCATTATGCCTGTACTCATAAAGTTATCACGCTCCAGAATATTTCCCTGTAACATATAACCCACATCGTCATCGGGAACTCACTGCAAACGCCCGATTGCCGCTGGAGTTGCTGCGGATGTGGTTGTTCTCACTTCCATGGACGAAGTCGACGCACCACACGAGTGACGGGCCGTCTGACTTACTTTTTTACACACCTTTTTATTATACCTCTGGCCTATGTGTTTTTGCCTCTGTTCTACCATACGCAAAAAGCAGCTGTCAAGCAATATTTTATTTGTGAAAAATATTTTAATATGATCATAACCCCTGAGTTTCTATCAATCCCCCTTGACAACTCCCTAATCATGTGATATAAAGAAAATAGAGGAACTGGTTTCCAGTCCTCGCACCTTACAAACCAACATTCTACCTGTAAGCCTAAATCCCTGCACATACGGCTCTTCAATGCCAGTATTGCGCCTATCCTCCAAGGAGGTATTCCATGCTTAAACACAAGAAAGCCCAGAACGGGCAAAATTGGGTGGATTTCAAGGCCGTCAAAGACATCATCACAATGGAAATGGTCTTAGACCATTACGGCCTGACAACAAAGCTTAAGCA
>JADFXO010000087.1 GCA_015233485.1 Nitrospirota bacterium | reverse complement strand
ATGCGCTGACGGGATAGCCGGGGACACCGGCAACGGGACAACCCTCTATCACGCCCAGAATGAGCGGCCTGCCGGGTTTGATATTTACACCGTGCAGTAGGCACTGCCCCAGGTCTTTTATCACCGTTGAGGTATAGTCCCTGCTGCCGGCGGACGAACCCGCTATGATTAACACAAGGTCATACGCCTTCACCGCTTTGCTGACAACAGTTTTTATCTCATCAAGGTCGTCTTTTACGATTGGATAGCAAACGGCACTGGCGCCGCAGCCGGTTATCAGACCCTCTATCATCACCGAATTGGAGTCTATTATCTTGCCCTTTGTAAGCGGCACACCCGGGGCGACAATCTCGCTTCCTGTTGGGATAATTGCCACAGACGGCCTCTTTCTGACTTTTATCTGAGTATGTCCGCCCGCCAGGGCCGCCCCTACGTCTATTGCCCTTATTTTGTGATTTTCTGGCAGTATCAGCTCCGTAGCCACGATGTCCTCGCCTATGACCCTGACATGCTGATAGGGCGCCGCCGCCTTTATGATCTCAATGTCCTGATGGCCGGTGGCGGGGTCTTTTACAACATTTACGTCCTCTATCATGATGACCGCGTTGAAGCCGTCGGGAATAGGCTCTCCCGTATTAAGATAGAGAGCGTCATCAGGAATTCGCAGCCTCACGGGGGTAGTCTCAGACGCCCCGAATGTCGAGTCGAACCTTACGGCATAGCCGTCCATTGCGGAGGAATGAAAAAACGGCGAGGACAAAAGCGCTGTAACCGGCTCCGCTGTAATCCTGCCCATAGAGATGGCCGCGTCTATGGACTCACATGGAAACACGTTTAATATACCCTTTTCAGCGAGGAAATTAAGCCACTTGCTCATGGCCTCGTCTAATGGGATGCTGTCTATGAAGACGCTGCCGGCCCTAATTGTAAATTACCCCGGCACCTTTTATTATTTTCCCTATTATAAATGCCCTATGGCTAGTCCCGTCAGCGCATACATAACGGTAGATTTATTTATAAAACCATTGATATATAAATGGCTTGGGCTAAGCGCTCAGGAAACTGAGACTATTACCGCCGTAATCGGCAGGACGATAAGCTCAGCGATAGGGCAGGAGGAATTTGTCCGCGTAAAGGTCGGCAAAGTAGGCGACAGGTTTGTGGCAACGCCGCTTGGTCGGGGGGCGGGAATTATGATGTCCCTTGTCAGGGCGGACGCGATGCTCACAATTCCGGCTATGTCAGAGGGCATTGGTGCGGCCTCTGAGGTTAATGTCGCGCTTATGCGCCCAAAAAGTGACATACTCAACACCATTGTCTGCATAGGAAGCCACGACAATACGCTGGACGTGTTATATAATTTCCTAAAGAGGAAATACCCGCGGTATTCCTTATCTAGCGCCCATGTTGGCTCAATGGGCGGCATTATCGCCATTAAAAAACACGAGGCCCACATCGCGGGCACTCACCTGCTTGACGAGGGGACAGGGTTATATAACATACCGTTTATCGAAAAATACCTGTCTGAGGAAAAAGTCCTGCTCGTCAATCTCGTCTACCGGCAGCAGGGATTTATTGTAAGGCCGGGAAATCCGAAAAAAATTGCCGCAATTGATGATCTGGCAAGGGAAGATATAATATTCATTAACAGGCAGCCGGGCACCGGCACGAGGCTCCTGACGGACAAATGCCTTAGAGAGCGCGGGATTCCGGGACAAAAGATAAAGGGCTACGACACCGTGGAATATACGCACATGGCCGTTGCCTCTGCCGTTGCCTCCGGGCGCGCAGACACAGGCATGGGGATATTAACGGCCGCCATTGCCCTTGGCCTCGACTTCATTCCGGTTGCGAAGGAGCGTTACGATTTCGTCTTAACGAGGGACTCCTACGCCCTTCCTATGGTTGAGGCCCTGTTTGATATAATTGCCAATGACACAGAGTTCAGGCAGACAACCCTTAGGATGGGCGGCTATGACGTCTCAGACATGGGAAAAATAATGTACAGTAATTAGGGCAATGAACCCGCTCGTGTGGAGATTCTCGGGGAGGCTCTCCCCGCCGTCACTGACAGACAACGCCTCAGATGCCTCAAGGCTCGAGGCCGCGCTTGGCCAGCCCCGCCTACACATCCCGCTGAGTGTTCTCAGGGCGCTGCCCGCGTATCTGCGCGATAATGATTACGCGGTAACGGGCAGCATTGCCTGTGCCGAAGGCCCAGGCAATAAGCCAGAGAATAAGATAGTGTCCATAGGGCAGCGGGGGCTATACGGCGTGGCGCTTGACATTGGAAGCACCAACATATGGGGGGAGCTTATAGACCTCGACACCGGCGCTGTCTTATGCAAGGAGGTTATCACAAACCCTCAAACCCGCTACGGGGCTGACATATTAACGCGGATTTTCTATTCTATACTGGAACAGGACGGTGCGGCGGCGCTTCACGAGTGCCTTGTTGCCGCGGTCAATACGGTTATTAAGTCGCTTAGGGACCAAGCGGCAATAGCACAAGATGCCATTCACGCACTTGTAGTTGCCGCCAATACCACGATGACGCATTTTTTATTAAATTTACCCGTCAATAACATACCCACAAGCCCATACATCCCCGTGGTGAACGCACCGGGGTTTCAGACCCCGTCAAATATTGGGATAGAGATAAATCCCCAAGGGGTGATATACCTGTTTCCAAACGCCGGCAGCTATGTGGGCGGAGATATTGTCTCAGGCATAATCGCATCAAAAATTTATAAGTCTGACACACCCAGCATACTAATAGACATCGGCACAAACGTAGAGATAGCACTCGGGACGAAGGACTGGATACTGGTCGGGGCGGGGGCCGGGGGGCCGGCCTTTGACGAGGGAATTTCAGGGATAGGCGGGCGGGCTGCCGAGGGAGCTATATACGACGTGTCTCTTGACGCCGCCCTAAACGTAAACCTGCAAACCATAGGCGGCGCTCCCCCATCGTGTCTATGTGGCACAGGGATGGTGAGCCTTGTTGCAGGCCTTTTTGAGGCAGGCATAATCGAGCAAAACGGGGCATTAATTGAGGGGAAACGAAATGTCGTTACCGGCGCACAAGGCAGCGGGTTTCTCTTATACAAAGGCGGCAAAGGCAGGCAATTGATCGTCTATCAAACGGAGATAAATAACTTTCTCATTTCGAAGGCCGCGATGTTCACCCTGCTATCGGTTATGACGCACACAGTAGGTCTGGCCTTTTCAGACATAGACAAGTTTATCTTAACCGGCGCCCTCGGCACGCACATAAAGGCCAGAGACGTTAAGACCCTCGGGCTCTTGCCCGACGTATCGGAAGACCGTATAATACATATAGAAAACGCCTCGCTTGCCGGGGCCGGGAGGCTTCTTTGTGACCGCCACCTCCTTGACGATATATCTGTAATAACAAACCTGATAACATACAAAGAGATGAACGAAGACACAGGCTTTATGAACGAACTGCAAGGGGCGATGTTCATTCCCCATACGGATGTGATAAAATTAAAAGGGTGAGGTAACGCCGTGAGGGAGGGAGATAACGATGTCAAAACTTGAGAGCGTTACGCTAAGTGGATTTAAATCCATTGATTCAGAGGGCCAAACAGTAGATTTTGGTGATATTACAGTCTTCATTGGGGCAAATGGCGCAGGGAAGACTAATTTTATTTCATTTTTTGAGATGTTAGGCTACATGGCAGACGGTGATTTGGAATTATACACAAATCGAAATGGCTCGGCGTCTTCTATTCTTCATCATGGTCATAATGAAACACCTTTAATATCAGCCGAACTTAGTTTTAGTGATATGGCATATGATTATTACAGGTTTAAACTCGCTCAGGAAGGAGATATATTTATATTCACTGAGGAGGAATTAGGATATCGCTCTGGACTTTTCAATAGGGAACAGCTCGAACCTCTCGAACCGAAAACGATAAACCTCGGTACCGGCCATAAAGAAAGCAAAATTTGGGAAAAAATACCAGAAGATAGCTTTAGTGACCGTATTTCGTTTTACATCTTGTTAGGAAGTTATTATTTTTTTCAATTTCATGATACCCCAAGAGAAACCAGAATGAGAAACAGCTTGGATTGTGATCATGTATACAAGGGTGATGACGCCAGCAATCTGGCCTCAAAACTAATCACAATGTCAAACAATCCAGAAACAAACAAATATTATAGAAGAATTGTATCTCGGATTAACGCGGTGTTTCCTCAATTCGAGGACTTTGTGCTTGAGCCGTCGAAACATAATCCGAATCAGATAATTTTGAAATGGAAAGACAAGGAATCACAATATACCTTTGGTTCTCATCAAATCAGCGACGGAACGTTGCGGTTTATGGCATTAGCCACATTACTTCTTCAGCCCCCTGAGTGGCTGCCAAAGGTCATAATCATTGACGAGCCTGAACTGGGGTTACACCCAACGGCTATTTCCCGCTTGGCTGGCATGGTGAAATCAGCAAGCAGACATGTCCAGGTTATTCTTGCAACACAGTCGCCGCGTCTTTTGGATGAGTTCGAACCAAATCAAATCGTTGTCGTTGACTATAATGATAAATTAAAACGCAGCGAGTTTAAGAAGCTCAAGGACAGTGACTTAACCGAATGGCTTGACAGATATACGCTTAGTGAATTATGGGATAAAAATGTCATTGAGGGTAACCCATAGTGCGTTTGAATATTATAGTTGAAGGCGACACAGAGAAGGGTTTCGTTAAAAGGACGCTTGCTCCCTATTTAGGTGACTTTGGTGTTTATGCGAAGGCAAGGTCTGTTGGTGGTTTTGGCCGGTATATGGCTATCAAAAGGGATGTCATGTCATGGCTCAAAGAAGATAAAGGTTCGGATTGCCGCTTTACTACTATGTTTGACCTTTACCCTATACGGAAGGACATCCCCGGGTTAAAGAATGCTATGAAAGAAAAAGACAAATATAAACGGGTAGATGTTTTGGAGAAGGCTATCGCGCAGGATTTAAATGACCCCCGCTTTATACCATACATACAGCTTCATGAATTCGAGGCCATTATTTTAGCCGATCCCAATAGTCTTAGCTGCCAGTTTGATGGGTATGAAAAAGCCATCCAGAATCTAATCGATATGGTAGAAAAAGAAGGTGGAAATCCTGAGCTTATTAATGACAAATATGACACATGTCCTTCAAGAAGAATAATTTCTGAGATTTCAGAATATAAAGATGACAAAGCATTATATGGGGTAACGGTAGCAGATAAAATTGGAATTCAGGCGATGAGGGATAAGTGCAAGCACTTTAACGATTGGCTGAGGAAACTTGAAGGGTTAGACCGGTAAATGCCTCAGGAATTTTCTGCGGTATTCAAATGCTCCGCATATGTTTTTAGTTTCTTGAGAAAGGCCACCAATGCTATCAGAACGTCTTGCACGTCACCTGCCTTGGCGTGGGTGCTTGTGATGGTAATACTGGTCTGTCCAGCATGTTTTGTTTGTTTCGCAACTGCATGGAGAAGTAGAGGGCGGCTGGTAATGGCCTCATGGTGTTTAGTGGGATTGGCAAGACGAACAAAGATAGACCACCAGTCGTATATGAGGGGGATTATCCCCTTTCGTCTTTAATCCTTTTACTTTTTCCCCGAATAGTACCGCCGTAGATGAGTGCCAGGACGGCATTTGTGTCCGATAGGTCATTAAACACCACGTCAACGCCGGCCCCGGCAAGTTCCCCCGCCGTGTACGGCCCTGTGGCTACGGCTATTGTAAACGCCCCGTGTGCCTTGCCCACATCAACATCCTTTGGTGTGTCGCCTATGATGACGCATTGGCTGTATGAAAATCTTACGCCCGTATTCTTATAAAAATCTTCCACCGCGATGGGAAGCAGACGGTTTCTGTCTTCATGTTTGTCTCCAAAGGCGCCTCCCTCAAAATGCTGCCAGAGGCCCAAAGACGACAGTTTTATCTCTGCGCCCGCCCTTAGGTTTCCCGTGAGAAGCCCTATTCGGTTTTTGCCGCGCAGCCCCTCTATCAGTGCGGCTATGCCGGGCTTAATATGTCTTTTATCATTATCTATTTCTAACCGGAGGTGGTTAAGATACTGTTCTTTGATAGAGTCTATGATTCCGTTTCCATCTGTGAGCTTGTGGTATTTCAGCCCCTCATTAAATATTCGCAAGTCTGTCTTTCCGTCGAATCTGATATTTTTAAAGGCGTCTTTTATAGAGAATAACTCGTAAAAGGCATCGTTGAGGCTCTTGCCGCCCGCACCTCCGGCATCTATCAGTGTGCCGTCTATGTCGAACAGAATGAGTCTCACCGTGTTCATTGGGCAGCGAGTTTTATTATCGCGTTGATAATTGCCGCCGCTATGGGGCTTCCACCCTTTCTCCCCAGGCATGTGATATAGGGATATGGCTGTTTAGCAAGGGCTGTCTTTGACTCCTCCGCCCTGACGAACCCCACCGGCACTCCTACAACAAGTTCTGGACTAACCTTGCCGTCCCCGATTATTTCCATCAATCTGATAAGGGCGGTAGGGGCATTTCCAATCGCCGCGATTCCCACTCTATCTGCGTTTTTATTATTTAAAAATGCCTTCTCTACCGCACACTCAGCCCTCGTCATCGCCTTTTGCCCTGCGGCCGCCGCTACATCCTCATCAGAGATATAACATACCACTGTGCCGCCAAACTGCGACAACGCCTTTTTATCTATGCCGGCTTCAACCATCTTTACATCCACGAATATGTCTTTCCCCGCCCTTATCGCCGATATGCCGCTTCTTATAGCGCCCGCATGGAATTTCAGAATATCCTCAAACCCGAAATCTCCTGTGGCATGAATTACCCTTTTTACTATGGGCAAGCACTGCTCGTCGAAATGCCGTCTCATCCCGGCTTCGATAATCAAAAAGCTGTCTTTTTCTATTTTGGCGCCTTTGTCCATTATGCCGCCGCCTGCCATATCACTCGAAAAATCTCGACACCTCGCTCATCAGGTTTGCTACGTCAAATTTTATAAGATACCCGTCTGCGCCTACAACCTTTGATTTCTGCCTGTTTTCATCCCCGCTCAAAGATGTATTTACAATCACCGGAAGACCCTTAAATCTGGGGTCGCTCTTTACGGACTTAGTAAACGTCAGCCCGTCCATCTCAGGCATTTCTACATCCGTAATGACCAGATTTATGAATTTGGTAATAGGCTGGTCGCCTATCTTAGTAAGAAATTCTTCTAATAGCTTAAGCGCCTGTTTTCCATCGGCGGCTTCCATGATATTGAGGCCGATGTTTTCAAGGGTGTCCTTCAGAATCCTCCGTGCCACCATGGAGTCATCCACTATCAGGACATTGCCGGACAATTTCTTCTTTTGATACCCCTTGAGGTCCTCAAGGTTAATCCCTGTTTTGGTAACTATCGCGCCAATACTCTGTATAACGCTCTCAAGGTCAAGTATCAGGAGCAAGTCATCGTTTTCTTCTATCTTGGTTACGCCGGTTATCCTTCCTCCGTGTTTGATTTGCAGGAACTGGGGGGGGGGTTTTATCTGTGTCCACTTAATTCTCCGAATCCTTTCTACCTCGTGAACTACTATGCCCACCGTTGTGCTGAGCATCTCTACAACTATAACCTTTTGTCTTATGTCCTTAGCGTCCGGGCCACCAGGCACCACCAACTTCATCCACTTGCCAAGATCAATGATCGGAATGACCTCTCCGCGCACCTCCGCCAGCGCCTCCGCGTAATCCGGCAAGTCGGGAACGGTCGTAAGGGTCGGCATCGGTATGATTTCTCTGACCTTTGCCACATTGACTCCGTAGCTGCGCGTCTCAGGTTTGCCGTTTTGCAAGAGGCAGTACATCTTAAACACCACTAGTTCCATCTCATTGGCGCCAACCTTAAGAACCTCCGGCAAAGCACCCGCGTTTTTAGTCATTTGACACCTCCCCTGTTAATCAGTATAGTATCTGTGTATCGGCACTTATCATATTAAGACATAATACCACAATATGTAACTAAGATTAAAGAGTCAGGGAAAATGGACGTAATAGAAAAAGACGATAGCATTGCCTTTCCGCACACGGTAATACTAAAGGCCTCTGCCGGCTCCGGCAAGACTCACGCCCTGACAAAGAGGTTTGTCCAGTTCCTTCTGTCTGCCGCCGTGCCGCATAACGGCATGAAAAACATCATGGCCGTAACGTTCTCAAATAATGCCGCCAAAGAGATGAAAGAACGCATACTCCGGTGGCTTAAGGACATCTATTTCGGCGACAAATCTAAGCGCTCCGAACTCCTCCAATGCCTCTCTATCGACGAAGATACGCTCCTAAGCCGGACAACCGCCCTCATTGATGGAATATTGGATAACTATACGGATTTTCAGGTCAAGACCATCGACAGCTTTATGGCGTCGGTCTTCAAGGCCTCAGTAATTGATTTGGGATATAATCAGGACTTCGAGATACAATTAAACGGCGACCCACTTATGGACTACGCCTTTGAGCTGTTTCTCAGGAAAGTGAGGGAAGGCTCCAAAGAGGGCGCAATCGTGGAAAGCGCCATAGCCCTCCTGCTTGAAAACCGGCAGTCTGACAGCCCATTTCTCTGGGAGCCGTCCAGGCCGATTCTCACAGAGATAAAGAAGATATATAAAAAACTGGCCGCCGCCGGCAAGAGACCCGGCACCATCCATCTCAGGAAGGAGATTAACGGCATAAAGAACTCCATCAGGGAGGCTTGCGAGGCGCTGGAGGAGGCGATTGCCGCCTCCGGCCTCCAAAGACACGGCAACAGTTCCTATAAAAACATCATCCCTGACGTAAGGGCTGGAAACTTCGCTGACATCCTGGGCAAAGGGGTATCCAATCCGCCCGTAAAAAAACCAGGCCCCAAAGACAGGCATTTAGCCGCCCCCTACGCCCATATCTGCGACATGTGGACTGTCCTCACAGCTATGATCAGCCAGTACGCTGTCTACTACGCGCACACATACTACAACCCCTATATCGGAGTCTATGAAGAGTTCCACGATACGCTGACAAAGGTAAAAAAACACTATGGCGCCGTATTTATTGAGGACATCAACATGATGCTTGCCGGTTATCTTGAGCGTGAAATAGTCCCCGATGTATATTTCAGGATAGGCGAAACAGTTTACCACTACCTCATAGACGAATATCAGGACACATCGCCGATTCAGTGGAAAAACCTCTACCCGCTCATAGAGAATTCCATCTCTCAGGGTGGTAGCCTCTTTGCCGTTGGTGACACCAAGCAGGCGATTTACGGCTTTCGCGACGCCGACTACAGCATTATGAAGCGCTATGAGGAAAGTCAGCCCTTTCCATCCGCCGTACACTTTGTCAGGGAACTAGACACAAACTTCAGGAGCCTCCAGAGAATCCTTGATTTCAACGATACCGTTTTTAAGCATACACTGCCGCAAAACGACGATTTACGCGATGCCGCCAAGAGAAGCGGCCTCACCGGTTTCACACAAAAAGTCCGTCCAGGCAACGAAAAAGCAGGGCATGTGGAAGTCTCCGTGCTTCAGATACCCGACTCCGAAGACGATGGCCCGCCGGAACCTGAGAAAGTCCGGTTTATGGCGATTATCAAAGACCTGATAATACGCGGATATAACCACAGCGACATAGCCGTCATTGCTAAAAAAAATGACGATGTCCTCAAGGCGGCCTCATGGCTCAATGAAATAACCATTGTCGAAAAAAACATCGCAGGCATTCCTTTCATATCCTTCAGCAGCCTCGACGTAAGAAAGTCAAAGATAACCGGAGAGCTTATCTCGTTGTTAAATTTTCTGGATTCCCCGATCGATGACTTGTCTTTTATCACATTTTGTACGGGTGAAATTTTTGCCGCCATTGTTGACAGAGACAAGCATAAGACAAGTATGGAGGAAATTCAGGAATTCTTCCTCAAAAACAGGTTGAACTCTCCTCTGTATAAGGCCTTTCAAACTCAATTTGCCGCCCTATGGGACAAATATTTCGACGGCCTTTTTAAGGCGGCCGGATTTTTTCCGCTTTATGACCTCGTCAGCGAGATTTACAGGGTCTTTAAGGTATTTGAGACCATCTCCGAGAAAGAGGCCGTGCTTGCCAGAGTTCTTGAGGCCATAAAGGAGTTTGAAGACAAGGGCAGCAACAACCTGAGGGATTTTCTTAGCATGGCTCTTGACGATGACGCCGCCGCTAACGGCACAGACGCGACCTGGACAATCGACGTGCCGACTACTACCGACGCCGTACGCGTTATGACCGTGCATAAGGCCAAGGGGCTTGGGTTTCCGGTAGTCATCGTCCTGCTCTATGATGAGAAGGCCAAAGGGCCGGAGTTCATTGCATATGAGACCAAGGAGGGCATTAATCTCCTGAAATTAAACGAAAAGATACTTAAATCCATCTCCATAACAGACCCGGACACATACAGGCTTCTCTATGATGAGCAGCAGACCAGAGATGTTGTAAACCGCCTCAACACCCTCTATGTCGCTTTGACGAGGGCCATATCGGAACTCTATGTGATTGCCGTTGAGGGTAAGTCCGGCAAACAGACATCGGGGCTTTTTCGGGAGGTATCAACGCCACCAGACGAGAAAGCCACGGCCATAATTCCCGCAAACCGCCACAGCGCCGTTGAGCAATTTTTTGTACACCATCAGGCAACAAGCCCTGTCAGTTCGGTTTATACCGAACAGTCCCTCAATGTCCTGGAAAAGAAACGGGGTGATTTCATTCACCGCGTCCTGTCATTTATTGATTACATTGAGGGCGGCCCCGAAGGCATCCTTGATAGCACAGTTGCCCTCGTAAACAGCTCGTCCGCGTTTAAATTCCCATCGGGCGAGATAAAAAATACACTGGCGAGATTTCTGATACAACCATTCATTGTCCCATATTTCACTAACAGGCAGGGTATGGCTGTAAAAAAGGAGCAGACATTTTCAAACTCTCAGGGCGCGCTGTTAGTCATGGACCGGGTAGTGATAGAGCCTGATGTTGTGACGGTCATAGATTTTAAGACCGGCTCAAAAAAGAGCGAAGCCTATGTGTATCAATTAAGAGGCTACATCAATCTGCTGAAAGAACTCTACCCCGGACGTCGTGTGGAGGGTATTATTGCATACGTTGATTTGTTAGAAGGGGTGGCGGTTCAATGAACTATCGATTGATTGCGCCTCATAGGGGGCTTATAGATGAGGTCCTTGCCAACTTATCAGGAGAAAACGGGGATTACTCAGGCAATATAGTGGTATTTCCCGGCAAGAGACCGTCTCATTTTCTTAGAAAGGCCATTGGAAAGCGGCATGAGACCGCGTTTATTCCCCCCTTGTCGTTGTCTATGGACGAGTTCATAGACTTTCTCTATGAGACAAAGCTGGGGATTTTTGACCGGAAGACAGAGGCAATAGACGCCGCCGCGATTCTTTATAATATTCACAGAAAGAATCCCCTTGGCAGCGAGGGATTTTTTATCACCGCCGATAGTTTTTTTCCCTTGGGCTTGAAGCTCTACCGCGATTTTGAGGAGTTTTGCATTGAGAAAATCCCCCATCAAAAGATACGCGAAGTTGAGCTTATAGCGGACGAAAAAATCCCCAAAGAAACCCTTAAGAACCTCCAGTCACTGTCTCTGTTTTACAGGGAATTTTACGAAGTCCTCGCGAAGTTGAATTTCTCGACCCGCTCAACACGATACCGTACCGTATCTGAGAGAGTTGGCGATATAGACCTAAGCGTCTTTGATAAGATTATCCTTTCGGGATTTTTCGCCCTCACGAAATCAGAAAAAGATTTGTTTAAGGCGCTGTCAGAAAGGGATAACTCCCTGTTTATATTCCACAGGGCAGGCGGTATCTCCCAAATTCTTACAGATGCCGGCATAGCCGAAGACGGCCATGAACCTGACAATGGCGCGGCACCCGTGATAACAATCTACAAAAGCCCCGACACGCACGGGCAGGTGTTTGCCCTCAGCCGCCTGCTTAATGACAACCCGGGACACAGGGATGACAACACCGTTGTTGCCCTGCCTGCCTCTGAGACCGTCTTTCCCATACTTCACCACGGCATTTCAATGCTTGAGGCAAACGCGTATAACGTATCCATTCATATATATGTGTACGCCCTTTTGGGTCATTTACTTCAATTCGGGATACCTCATTTAATAATCTCTGTTCATTTACCCACTCCAT
>JADFXO010000086.1 GCA_015233485.1 Nitrospirota bacterium | reverse complement strand
CTTTAGCGCGTTTAACGGCCTGCCGCTGTTTGTGACGGCCTCTATAAACGACGGTCAGGTTCTCTTAACCCCGACTGACAGCCGGTCTGTCACTAGCCTTGCCTACGCCACAAACCACACGTCATCAATATTCAGCCAATTAGTAACTGTCAGATAAGTTATAATGTTCGGAGGTGTGGGGATTTAAGCTATGTTGGCGAAAGATGTAAAGTGTTTTACGTTAGTTGAACTCATGGTTGTTATTGCGGTAGTGAGTTTGTTGTCTGCCATCGCGTTACCCGCGTATCTTGGGCAGATGGACAAATCTAAGGCGAGGACAACACAGTCAAGCGCGAAGGCCGCGGTTGCCGACTTACAGGTATATCTTGATGCTTATGTGGCTGGCGATCCCTATCTTATGATTGGTGATGCGTCAGGTACGCAAAGTTGTGTTGAGGCCTCTAACGCAAGCACAACGGGTAACTCTTGTTTGGCCATTTTTAATCAAACCGGCTCGGCAACATATCCCTCATACCCGGCCGGCATGTCAACGGTTATCTCCCACTTTGTGTCCAACAGCAAGTATAAGGGGGACAAGAGCGTGTTTAAAGGTCTTCCGTTGTTCGTTACTTCTCATGGGCCAGACGGCTACGGCCAGGTTCTTTTAAGCCCGTCTGGAAACAAATCCATTGTTGTCCTTGCTTACGCCATGAACTCCACGCCGGTCTTCAGCCAAATAGTAACTGCCCGATAATTACCGGGCAATGAGACTGAGAAGAAATCTCCACTGCCAAAATTCGTCACATGCTGACACAATATGTCAGCATTCCCTCATAATGTCATGCCTTATAAGACCTCCGTTTACGCGGCCATTAAGGGTGCGAAATATCCACGAATATGGCGTTAACAGGCGCTTTAGAAATTTATAAAAAAAATCCTGTAGATGAGACTAAACCTTTTTCAGAGTCCATGTGTCTAAAGTGCTTGCCTGTATAATGCAAATCAACCATATATTTCAATGAATAATCGGTGGTATGAAATATGCATTAATGATTGGCAGATGCAATCAAGCGGTTTTTAACCGTGAAATAGCAAGCAAGTGTAGAATATTAGGAGGTACGCCCAATGTACAAAATAATTTCAGAGATGAAGACAAAGGACGAAAGAGGTTTTACATTAATCGAGCTACTGATTGTTATCGCGATTATCGGCATATTGACTGCTATCGCGGTACCGGCGTTTCTGGGACAGAGGGAAAAGGCAAAGGTAAGGGCAACCGAGTCAGGCGCTAAGGGTGCGGTCTCGGACTTACAGGGCTATCTTGACTCCTATATAGCCGGAGACCCGTATATAATAATCACTGACGCAGCGGGCACGCAGGGCTGCTACGAATCCAGTGGCGCAACCGCGACTGGCGCCTCTTGTCTGTCCATTTTCAACCAGGCCAGCACCGGCACATACACGGCATACCCAGGCGGTATCACAACGATTGTCGACCACTTTATCTCCCACCACACGTTCAAGGGGGACAAGAGCGCGTTTAACGGTCTGCCATTGTTTGTTACGACGGCCCCGACAGACGGCCAGGTTCTTTTAAGTGCAAACGGAAGCCGTGCAATAAACCTTTTGGCGTATGCCTCAAACTCTACTTCACCTATGCTCAGCCAATTAGTTACAAGCCGTTAATTCAGACATGTGAGTGTTTCATTTTGGCGGGGAAAGGGGGCTGTCCTTTCTCCCGCCTTTTTATTTATTATAGGTGAATGCTTGCGCGGGGTATCAGATGACAATATCGGGGTCATTAAAGGGACGGCCCGCGGTTAACGCGTTTTTCTTTTTGTCCATTGTTTTGTCCGCCTTTCTCGGCGCAATAGCCGCGTTATCGAATGGATTTGTATGGGATGATATGAACATGGTAACAAATCCCGTACTTGTCGATACAAACTCGTTTTACAGCTATTTCTTCAGTAAGAGCCTGTATTACCGGCCGTTTCTTCGACTGTCATTGTCTCTGGACTGGGGTCTGTGGCGGATGAGTCCGATGGGTTATCATCTGCATAATCTCATTATACACGCGGCCAATTCTGGTTTAGTCTTTGTCGTGGCCGGGCGTCTTATGGCAAAGGACAACGGCGATATGCTGCCCGCGTTTTTGGCGGCGCTGGCCTTTGCCTTGCACCCCGCGCATTCCGAGGCTATTGCGTGGATTTCGGGCAGGACGGATTTACTGGCGACATTCTTTTTTCTCCTTGGGTTTTTAGGTTTCCTCATCTATCGTTGGGAGGACAATCCGAGGGGCATTGCGATATGCGCGGTGTTTTACCTGTTTTCGATGTTCTCCAAAGAAAACGGGATTACCCTGATTGCGGTTGTCGTGGCCTATGGGCTTCTTACGAAGATGCCGTGGCGCCGCGTTCTGCTGTCTGCGGGTATATTGTCGGCGGTTGTCGTAGTATATTTTATGATGAGGCATGGCAGCGGCCTAAGCGAGGTCATTAAGAGGCCTGGCACACAGGGGGCATATCTATCTCCGCTGATTTCGTTGATAAATTTTCTTTATGCCCTTGTCTATGGAAGCGGATATTATATAGAGAAGCTGCTGCTGCCCTTAAATCTCAATCTCCTTCCAGAGATTCCTGAGGGCGGCGGTTATGTGTGGCTGTTTTGCGCGGCCGTTGGCGCCTCCATTTTTTGTCTTATCAGGTGCGGCTCTTCCATGGCATTTTTATTGTTGTGGATTGTCCTTACAATGCTCCCATCTCTTTCAATCATATTTTCGCAGGTAGCCGCGCCGTTAGGTGAGCGCTATCTGTATTTGCCCTCTGTGGGGTTTTCCATACTTACCTCTGTCCTCCTTGCGAAGGTCTTACGCCGACGGGTTTTAATCGGCGTATTTATACTGATATCTATCGGGTATTTCGTATTGATTTATCAGCGGACAGGGGTGTGGCGGTCTGACCTGACTCTTTGGGGGGACACGGTTAAAAAATCCCCATCCTCTGTCGTTGCCCACACGAACTACGGGATAGCCCTGCTGCAGGAACATGATGTCGCAGGCGGCGAAAAGGAATTGTTTACCGCGCTTCAAATTCCCAATAAATCCGGCGAACAGGCCGCCCTTGTATTAAATGCCCTGTCAAACATAGAGATTTCTAAAAAAGACTATAAAAAGGCTATGGGCTATCTCATGGCTGCCATTAATAATGACCCGGGCTGCACTGCCGCCTATAACAATCTCGGCTATGTTTATATGCAGATGGCGGCGCCCGGAGTGGATGAAAAAGGAAAAATCGAGGCGCTTCAGACGGCCATTTCTTATTTCAATAAGACCATAGAGCTTGCGCCCTACCTTTCGCAGACAAAGTTTAATCTGGGGCTTTGTTACTTTGAGCTTAAAGATTATGATAAGGCGGAGGAGTTTTTTTATGAGGTCGTAAATGCCGACCCTGTCAGCAAACTTGGGCAGCAGGCCGCTTCACTTTTGGTTTCCGCAAAAATGCAAAAAGCAGCCGGAAGATACCTGAGGCGATGACTAATTGGCTAAAGAAAAAATCTGTATTTTTTTGTTAAAATAAATATCAGGACAGACAACGAGGAGGATTTTATGAATAAAGGAATAATGGCCACGGTGAGCGTTATGAGCGCGGCTGACCGGTCAAAAGTAAGGGGGCAGAAGGGATTTACCCTGGTCGAGCTGATTATAACGTTGGTAATAATAGGGATTCTCTCGGCCATCGCAATCCCTTTGTATCTGGGACAAAGGGTAAAGGCCCAGAGGACAGAGGCCGCGCAAAACGTCCAGGCACTGAGGGTTCTCATGGAGCAGTATTATAATGAAAACGGCTGCTATTACGCGCCATGTTCGACCCTGACCGACCAGGCAATAACAGGCGCCGCCAATATAATAGCGTTTCTGCCCGCATGGAAGCCCGGCAATGTTAGCGGGCTGCTATTTACTTACAGAATAGAGGTAAACACCAGCCGGACAACCTATAACATTGGGGCAAATCTGGCGCCAAATACCGTATCCGCCGGGGCAGCCTGCGCCAGTGGTGAGATTAAGATCGACAATAACAACAACAAGTGCGGTTTTTAGGATTAAAGATGAAGGGGGATAATCCCCCTTCATCCCATATTCTCGCACATGCTTTATCTTTTGAATTTGGGCTGCCGCCGGCAAGACGGGGGATTATCCCCTCGTTGGCGGCTTCGGGACTCCGGTTAAAGGCTGCGTCGGTGTTATTTACCGTTTGATGGGGGATATTACCTTTCAGGGAGGTAAAACATTAAAGCAAGCCTCACTCCACGACATTTCTAACTGAATTTTCGCGGTAGGGAATAATGGCTTTACCCTTCGTCCGTCATTCCGGACAAGCCGGAATGACGACAAGGCAAACCAAGTGGTGGCAATTTTTTGTCGCGGAGTGAGATTCCACATTATAACGGCCTATGAACTACAACGATAAAATAGAAGAACTCAAAAGGCAAGACCTCCTTAGGACAGTCAAAAACAGAGACTGCCGTGCGGGCAGGACGATTACTATAGGAGGCCGTGAGTTTCTGAATTTCTCCTCAAACGACTACCTCGGCCTCGCCTCAAACCCCGTGATAGTCAGGGCGGCACAAAATGCCCTCATGGACTTTGGGCACGGCGCAGGGGCGTCGAGACTCATAAGTGGCGGCACATCCATTCACGCCATGCTGGAAGAGAAGACCGCCTCACTCAAAGGCGCGGACAAGGCGGTTATGTTTAACTCCGGCTACGCCGCAAACACAGGGGCAATCCCCGCGTTAACAGATGCCCACTCCGCCATTTTCAGCGACGAACTCAACCACGCCAGTATCGTTGACGGCTGCAGGCTCTCTGCCGCAACAAAGTATATATATAGACACAACGACCTTAACCAGCTTGAGCTGCTGCTTAGAAAATCCCAGAGCACTAATAAATTTGTCATTACAGAGTCGGTCTTCAGCATGGACGGCGATATCGCTGATATTTATAATCTGGACATGTTGTGCCGTAAATATAACGCGGTTCTATACATTGACGACGCCCACGCAACCGGAGTCATGGGAAGCGGGAAAGGCGCACTTGCGCATTTTAACGTAACGCCGGACAATAATATAGTTCAAATGGGGACATACTCCAAGGCACTCGGCTCAGTTGGAGGGTTTGCCGCCGCCTCAGAGGCGGTAGTAGATTATTTATTTAACACCGCGCGGTCTCTTATATACTCAACTGCCCTGCCTGCCTCGGCGGCTGCGGCGTCCATCGCGGCAATCGATTACATTGAGGCACATCCCGAATTAATTGTTAAACTCCGGGAGAATATTACCGCCTGCCGCCGTGTGCTCCTGTCAGAGGGATTGGCGGTAACATCTGATGAGACGCCAATTATCCCCGTAGTGTTCGATTCGACGGTTGAGACTTTACGCATTTCAGGGCGTTTGCTTGAGATGGGTATCTATGTCCCCGCTATCAGGCCGCCGACTGTGAAAACGCCGCGACTTAGGATTTCCATTTCGGCCTCCCATGAACAAGAGGACATTGAGCGGGTCGTCAATGCCCTGTCTGAGGGAATACTGGGGTCCCGTAAATGAGCGTTGCTCTGGTCACGGGGGCATCAGGAGGAATTGGCAGGGCCATATGCCTGAAACTCCTGCAACACAATTATGACGTCATCGCCCACTATAACACCGCCAACGAAACATTCGCCGGCGATTTTAGGGAATACGCCTCCCGCGTGTGTGCCGTAAAGGCCGACATAACGAAAAAAAGCGATATAGAAAATCTCTCAAAACTGATAGAGGCCCAATACGGCACAATCGACCATGTTATCAACGCCGCCGGCATTGCCGCCGATGGGTTATTAATCAAGTACCCTGAGAGGCTATGGGACGAGGTGATAGACGTTAACCTGAGCGGATGTTTCAGGGTTATTAAGGCGATGCTGCCGTTAATGGCACAGCAAGGTGGGCATATAATAACTATTGCCTCACGCTCGGCGGTTAGAGGTACAACAGGGCAGTGTGCCTATAGTGCCTCAAAGGCCGCCCTGCTTGGCCTTACATTGTCGCTGGCAAGGGAATTGGCCCCACACAACATCAGGGTAAACGCCGTCATGCCGGGCTATTGCGGGACGCCTATGGGGCTGGCTAATTTAAAGGCCCTCGCGGCTGCCAGAAAAGACAGCGTTTTAAACACTCTGTCTGACGCGGAGGAGGCCGCCGGGTTGATCTTCTTTATACTTAATACTAAAACCGTCACAGGGCAGATATTTACGCTGGACAGCAGGTGTTGATATGAAGGGTTTTTTTGTCACGGGCACGGACACCGGCGTGGGAAAGACCGTTGTCAGCGCCCTCATGGCCGTCATGCTCATGGAAAAGGGTTTTAATGTAATAGTAAGAAAGCCGATTGAGACCGGCTGCACCGCTGTTAACAACACACTTATTCCCAAAGACGGCCTTTTCTTAAGGACAATTACGGGTTCAACCGAAGCCCCCGACGTAATAACGCCTATTCGATTCGTTCACCCGCTTGCCCCTCTGGCTGCGGCCACTGCCGAAAACAGTCCGATAGACATCACTGAAATATATAAATCCTTTGAGGGTATCGATAATTCCTCTGTGACAATCATTGAGGGTGTCGGGGGACTGCTCGTGCCGATTACGAAGACATTCTTTGTTGCTGACCTGATAAGGAAACTCAACCTGCCGGCCATCCTCGTCTCATCAAACAGGCTTGGGACTATCAACCACACGCTTCTTTCGCTGGAATATATGAAAAACAAGTCAATCACCGTTGCCGGAATAGTTTTTAACAATACGGCCGGCGAGCATGATATGTCGGCCAATACGAATATCGGCCTGATAAGGCAGTTGACCGGCGTGCCGGTAATTGCCGCCGTGCCTTTTCTTGACGCAATAGATTATAATACGTTGGCTGATGTCGCTAAGACGGTGGATTATGGTATAATCAAAGGTTATGTATGATAAAGTATTTTCTATGAAGAGGAAAAAATAAATGTTAAACATGGTTTTAAGTAAGATATTTGGTACAAAGAACGAGCGGGAGCTGAAGAAACTCTTCCCCCTTGTGGATGAGATAAACGCCCTTGAGGCAGGCATTGCCTCAAAGACAGACGATGAGCTGCGGGCTAAGACTGCGGAGTTTAATGAACGCCTGAACAAGGGCGAGACGCTGGATGCCTTGCTCAACGAGGCCTTCGCGGTAGTCAGAGAGGTATCGCGGCGTACGGTGAGTATGAGACACTTTGACGTACAGCTTATTGGCGGCATGGTGCTGCACCACGGGACGATTGCCGAGATGAAGACAGGAGAGGGCAAGACACTTGTTGCAACTCTGCCCGTATATCTCAACGCCCTCGGTGGACACGGCGTTCACGTGGTAACGGTGAATGATTACCTGGCCCGAAGGGATACGCAGTGGATGGGGCCGATATATCACTTCCTCGGACTTTCCATAGGGGTTATTCAGCACGACAGCTCATTTCTTTACGACCCTGCGTTTAAGTCCGACTACGAAAAAAACGATTACCTTCGGCCATGTTCGCGCCAGGAGGCCTATCGTGCTGACATCACATACGGGACAAACAACGAATTCGGCTTTGACTACTTGAGAGATAATATGAAGTATGAACTGCAGGACTATGTCCAACGGGAGCAGAACTTTGCCATCGTCGACGAGGTTGACAGCATCCTTATTGACGAGGCCCGAACGCCCTTGATAATCTCAGGCCCGTCTGAGGAATCCACTGACAAGTACTACAATATAAACAGGATAATCCCCAAATTACAGATAAACATTGATTTCACAATAGACGAAAAGACAAAAAACGCCATCCTTACGGAAGAGGGTGGAGTGCACGCCGAAAGATTGCTCGGGGTGGATAACCTCTTTGACCCGATAAACATAGAACTCGTGCATCACGTCCTGCAAGGCCTCAAGGCGCACCACCTCTATAAAAGGGACGTTGACTATGTTATCTCAGACGGCGAGGTGCTGATAGTGGATGAGTTCACGGGGCGTCTGATGCCCGGGCGGCGCTGGTCGGACGGACTTCATCAGGCGATAGAGGCAAAAGAAGGGGTGAAGATCGAAAGCGAAAACCAGACTCTGGCCACGATAACCTTTCAGAACTACTTCAGGATGTACAAGAAACTTGCCGGCATGACCGGCACGGCCGACACTGAGGCGGAGGAATTCGGAAAGATTTATAACCTCGATGTGATGGTAATCCCGACGAATAAACCCATGTCGAGGGCTGACCTGGCAGACTCCATATATAAGACTGAGCAGGCCAAATTTAATGCCGTAACCGCCGATATTCAAGGCTGCCACGAAAAAGGCCAGCCCGTGCTGGTGGGCACAATTTCCATAGAGAAGTCCGAGGTCCTGTCGAGGGAGCTTAAGAAGGCAAAAATTCCCCATAGCGTGTTAAACGCGAAGTATCACGAAAAAGAGGCGGAGATAATTGCCCAGGCCGGCAGATATGGCGGCGTAACGATAGCAACAAACATGGCAGGGCGCGGGACGGATATAGTCTTAGGTGGAAACCCCAAGGGGATAGCCCATGACATGCTGCGAGATATAAAGGACTACACGCCGCAGCAGTACAAAGACGCCCTTGCAAAGGCTGAGCAGCTCTGCGCCGGGGAGAAAGAACAGGTCATTGGGGCGGGCGGGTTGTATATACTGGGTACGGAGCGGCATGAGGCCAGAAGAATAGACAACCAGTTGAGGGGACGTTCCGGAAGGCAGGGGGATCCGGGTCTGTCGAAATTCTATTTGTCATTAGAGGATGACCTGATGAGAATCTTCGGTTCTGACAAGATAGCCGGCCTGATGAGCCGCCTTGGAATGGAAGACGACGTGCCGATTGAAAATTCGATGGTCTCAAAAGCAATAGCCAACGCGCAGAAAAAGGTCGAGGCACACAACTTCGACATAAGAAAGCACCTGATTGAGTACGACGACGTTATGAACAAACAGAGGACGGAGATATACTCGTTCAGGAAGGAGATACTGAGTTCGGCGTCGCTGAAAGACAAGGTAACTGACATGATAAAGGACACGGTGGATGACCTCATCGCGGCACACTGCCCCGAGGACACATACGCTGAGGAATGGGACATGAACGCCCTGTGGGACTCGGCGTATGGCGCATTTGAGGTGCCAAAGAGCTACTTAAAGGAAACCTTAGGCGATGCGGCTAACTTAAATATCATAAGGGAAAGATTACTTGAGATAGCACAGCGGCACTATGAGGAGAAAGAGAAAAACACATCGCCCGATTTAATACGCTATCTTGAGAAGCAGACGCTGCTGCAAATACTTGACACGCAGTGGAAGGACCACCTGCTGGCAATGGACCACCTGAAAGAGGGCATAGGCCTGCGGGGATACGGGCAGAAGGACCCGCTGGTTGAATACAAGAAAGAGGCCTTTGACATGTTTGCCGATATGACATACAGGATAACGTCGGAGTTTCTAAGCCGTATGTTCCACATACAGATACACACGGAGGGCGAGGCGTTACCGGCGGCGGTGGCAGCCCCTAAGAAGCAGCAGGTGTTCTATAACAGAAGCGACGCTGAGAGTGTACAGGTAATAAGAAAGGGCAAGAAAACCGGCAGAAACGACCCGTGTTCCTGTGGAAGCGGAAAAAAATTCAAAAAATGCTGTGGCCGGGGGGAGTAAAGCGGGCAATGTGCTCACGCGTAAAGCGGCGCACCTCGTTCGGGTTAAAACGGAGACCTTCAGTTCTGCGCGAAGTATAGACACCTTCGCGTGATTGACTGCGTAACGAATGGCATCCGCTGGCGTGGGGAAGCGTCCGGTGGTAAGCCCGGCCTCGACCCACTGCGCAGCATCAGGTGTTAATTCGACTTTCACAACAGCAGCTCATAGTCATTTGAACTTATAACAAACCAAGATGTCTAAAAATAGCATTGTTTCTTTTTTTTGCATCTATAAGCAACTTATCAAACGAAATAATCTCAATATGCGCGCGCATTGTTTTATTATAAAAGAAAAATCCTTGATTATCAGATAAGAGTTGAAAGTCTCGTTTTTGGGCAATATTTTTTAGCTTCGGAGTTAAATCAGCTAATATATAACAATAAAATGCAGTAGAGTCAGTTGTATTTATAGGTCTACCATGAAAATCCGTTATGTTCTCTTTCTTAATATTTTCTACATAATTTAAAATCTGGTCAATTGGATTATCGTTATCTGTATAAGTATCATTTTCAGGCCGTTTGAGTTCAATGATAACAACTGAACTGTAAATATTTTCATCCAACTCAGAAAATGCAGCCGGATTGTTTATTATGAGTATGTCAGGCTCTTTTTTGCTTACCGGAAGACGCTTATCTGATGCAAGATATTTATGAAATGCCAATTTCTCGTCAATAATCCACAAATTCGAACTTTCATATGGTGTTTCATAAGAAGTTGTACCCATAGGGAAAATAAGACTATGAATACTACTTTCTAGTTCATATTTTCCATCAGCTCTATATTGTAAGAGCTTTTCAAGTAAACGCAAAATTGCTTTTCTATGGATAACATACTTTGAAAGATTCATTTTAGAAACATCATTCAAGTTTTCGATATAAAGGTCATACAGCTTTTTATATTGCTCCCCGTACTCTTCATTGGCAATTACTTGATCACCCGTATTTCTAGTCTCTAAATCTTTCTTTAGATGTATTTCGTTTAATATTCTTAGTAACTCATCATCGGTAACGTCCGTCTTAAGAGCATCGGCATAAGTGTGAACATATTTAAGAATAGGTTTATATTCAGGGTGTTTCTCATTTACAAGAATTTCGAATTTTCCAATAATATTACTTTTATGGTTATCAATAAAGTCTTTTAGATGTTCTTTAACCTCTTCTATCAAGAAATCTGATAAGCTCTCTTCTGTAATATCGCTATCAAAAGGTAGTTCACCTTCTTTGTTAAAATTAAAACCTGTCCTTTTTGAATTAACGTTCTCATCAAGAAAACGGCTGTTTACATAGCACAAATAATAATAAGACCTACCATCGTCATCCATAATCTTTTTGCTTAGAGCAGGTATCTTTTTCTCAGCAGATATTTTTTTAACTTCCCTGTCGTTTGCACATAAGTGTATTGTATGCTGACGTGATGGATCCGCTGTTAAGAGCTTTAAATGTGTGAGGTGAAACTTCTGTCCATTGAGGATAGCAGTATTTTCTACCGTTAAACGCTTAATTTGATCGTTATATAAGTTATTTAAGTGTATAATCTCATTTGTATCATCATCGATTATTTGTATTTCCGGTTGATTCCCGTTAATAAAAGTAAAAAGACAATGCTCTAAAATATTCTGAGCAATGGTCGATGCTTTTTTTGGACAATAATATGAGTATCTATCTACATAACCGTTCAAGTAAACAATGCTATGTGTAGTCATTTTATTGATTTCACGTTGCCTATGATTACCAACGCCTTGAAGGTCAATTGAAAAATCAAATGTACGTTCAAAAGATTGTCCATTTTTATTAAAAACGCTTTCTATCTTTATTTCATTAAAGGCATGAAGCCATGAAAAACGTCCTATACCCTTACCGCCTGCTTTCTTTTTATAGAGACTATACAAGGTATTGAACGATTTAAAATTAGTGTCATTAAAGCCAATCCCGTTATCTTCCACAATAAAACCAATTATCGGCTTATTTGAATGTTGCGCATCTGAATCAGGGAAAAGATTATGTTCTTGCATATTTCTTTTAATACTTATTTTGATATGTTTCATAGGGTTATTACTCTCTGAAACGGCATATATACTATTAACTACAGCTTCAAACAAAGGCATTAGCGGTTTAGAAGTTGGTAAAGGTTCATTAAGGACATAACCTTCTATGTCAAAATCCATTTTTATATTATCATCTGCCATTTTATTCCCTATACCAAACCAATACCCTTTTCTTTAAAAATGATTCAAGTGCAATGTTTCTTTGATCAAAGAAACATTGCACTTTTGTAGCCCATGCGCTTCTTTTCAATCAAGGATCTCATCGAAATATAGTATCCTATCGATAGTGAGGATGTCAAGGTCGGTAAACCACTGCCCCACGGTAAATTTGTTCTCCATCAAGCAAGTGCCGTAGAAGCAGAGTTTTTTGACATACGTAAGTAGTCGAAGACCAAGCGAATGTTAAGCATAAGCTCTCTCATTTTCTGTGCTACGCTGCGGA
>JADFXO010000085.1 GCA_015233485.1 Nitrospirota bacterium | reverse complement strand
ATATAAACAGGTGTTTATTTCAGGTGGAATTATGTATGCACTTAAAACAACTGAAGAGAACCACATTTACCAATCTCCCGTACCACCCACAACTCCAAACTGGACAACCGACTCTACCGGGATACCGGATGGCACGCAATTGAAACAGTTATTATAAAAGTGTGTGGAACGTACCATTTGAATTAAGTGTTAATGGAGTTAAAAAACATGAGTTTTAGGTTAGTATACGTTATTAGAGTTATATAGTCTAAATTGTTAGGTTGTTAACAGGGAAAATAAATGCCAGAATATACAGAAACAAAAGCAGATTATATAAAGGTTGTTGATTTTTCAGCGACTCCGAGAGTTGCGTTTGCTGACGACAAAATAGTTTTTTCGTTCTTAGGGGATACTTCTATCGTAGAGTCTTTACTTTGGGATTTTGGTGACTATGCTTCCCCCGAAACTGCTATCGGAATTGGGCCGCAAACGGTATCGTATAGTAATGTTGGAAAAAAAACCGTCACACTCAGGATTTACTGGAAAACTGGAGGGGATAGTATATTGTTGAAAGTTGCATATATTAGTATTGAGAACAAGTTTTTAATTGCAAGGTACGAAGAGCAAAAAAGAAGGTTTTTAAATCTTCCGCCTCAGATATACAGAAACAGTGATGTGAATGGTGATTTAAAGAGTTTTCAGTATGTAATGGCACGGGTATTTGAAGGGTTGAGAAACCTCACGGAAAACTTTGGGTCGGTGATTGATCCAATGAGAGCAAGGCTCGATCTGCTTGCATATTTGTCAAGAAACTATGGGTATGAAATTGATCGGGAAGACCTTGACAAGCAAAGATCATTTGTTGATCTTGCGATTCAGTATACAGGAATTAAAGGAGCACGGGATTCGTTCAGGGCTTTAATGAGAAGCTATGGGCTAAGTGCCGATGTAATGGAATTGTATTTTACCGAATTTAGATATGGTGCAAAAACAGACGGCGATTTTATTACCACTCCGAGTTCTGCCGTAATTAAGCAGAAAAGGATAGTCAGACCCCCCGATGTTTCAGTACCGGGAGATGGCGCTATTCCCTGTCAGATAGTTATTCCTGTTGATGGATCGAGGCCGTACATTTTATTTAGCGGCGATGTGACGCCATATATGAATTATTATAGTCCGTATGGGAAACAGGTAATTGCTACTACTGCTATTGTGCCTGACCCAAAAGACGCAAACAATGAATGGGAAATTTTTTACGCTACTATTTATACTCATCCCGATACGCTTGTTAGAGACACAAGGGTTTATGTGAAGGGGAGTTTTTCTGGTTCGGGTGCTGCAATGGTGCAGTTCAAAGACAAGGTAAGGAGCTGGATAAATGTGGACGAGTTTGGTGTTATTTCTCCCGGCTCCATGTGGGTTGGAGATCAGATTCAGGTGTTGTACGGAGATATACACGGAGACATTTCTGGATTTTACAAAATAGTGGCTTTGAGTAAAGAGCCTGACGGGACAATAACGGCTACCCTTGATACGCCAATAATAGCGGAACTAACCATTGTTTCTGGAGAGTTACTGCCATTTAGCGCAATGTCCAAGATACCTCCTCAGTATGTGATAATTCCCAAAACTGGTAGAATATCAAAATACGGCGACGCTAATTTAATGTATAATGATGCTATTCTTTTTGATGAAAAAATTGACAATCCTTTTGTCTTTGCGTCAAATAGGTTTTTGATCCAGTTTTTTACATTACCGCCATTTGGGGTTTTGACAGACCCGCTTCTTGATCGAATTACAAGACGTGTTCTTTCTATGAAACCAATAGAGTCTGATTTTAATGGTTTTGGATATAGGGTTAATTATATTGGTGACAATGCGGTTGATGTTGGGGTGTCTGATTATAGTTCTGCTACTAAAATGGTTGTAGGAACCGAAATGTCAGGAACAGTCGGATTTGATGCCGTTGCGGATAATCATATAATAAACGGAGAGGGTACAAAGTTTTTGACGGAATTGACCCCCGGAGAGTATGTCATTATTGGATATACCGGAGACGGCAATGATTTCTTGATGATTTCACAGGTTAAAAGTGTTAATACTGATAGTGTTTTTGAAGTGTATGATCCGCTTCCTTTTGTTGCAAAGTCAGGGATAAGAATATCGAAGGCCGTGTCAAGAAAGAATACTGATAGAACGTATACGCTTTACGAAAAAAGGTTGTTGGTATATGATACTGGTAGTGGTGCTGATTTGAAGCACTGGATTAGGGCAACTGTTCCGTCAAATGAATTTCCAAATTCAGCGTCGTATGACTGGCCTCCGAACATTACCGATAATTTGAATATTGTATGTATTAAAAACGATTTAACTTTTAGCGAAAGCATTAAAACGCTTACGCCAATTTTGTCGATGCCGATAAACCCTGTATTTATAAAGCTCGACAGGATAGCAGTATTTTTTGTGTTTGAAGTTCTTTTGTCTTAAACCGACATTGAATGTTGTGCAAAATGGATGTATATTATGATAAACTTATAGGAGGTTTGATATGGTTAAGATGTACGTGATAAAGTTATCGTCTGATGATGTTACATCAAAAGGAGAAAATGTAAAAGAGTTGAGAGAAAAGGCTTGGCAGAAATACTGCGGAGACCAGTTAGTCATCGGCATTGCTGCCGACGAACTTGACAGAAAAAATGTTGACAAAACTGTTCAAAGTATGAGGGGCGCAGAGAAAATAATTCTTGAAAACCTTGTTTCTATATACTGGCAGCACTCGAAAGAACTCAATTCTGCTCTGATTGCCACAGAAATTATAAAAGAGATCAGAGCGACGGAAGGCGACCAGATCAAATTTGACAAGGAAGCGTTTTCGATAATTCAGGATGGGTACAAGAAGATGGAAGTAAGGCCGATTGCGTGGCTTGAGTATTCCGATGTTTTAAAGCAGGTTTATAAAAACGAGCCTGTTGAAATAAATTAAGGAGATTTTATGGCTAACGACCGTTTGTTCAATGAATCGGTTTCAGCTTTGGATAAATTTAGTGATGGGACTAATCCTATCAGTTCTGTTATAGTAGAAACTTCCCCTGTATTTATTGGAACTTATGTCACAGCAAGTAGCGCAAACGATCCGCACGATGGATTACAAGCATTGAAGCAGGCGATTCTTGCCATTGACGATTGGAATACGCAAAGGGCAGTATGGAGACTTACAACTGAAAACATAATAGTTTCAAAGTTCAGGTTCAGGGCAAGTGAAGGTGGCGCTGACACTGTTGTTATCGACAATACTACTGGAATAGTAACCTATTCCGAGCTTGATTCAACTCTAGTAAAATGTGATACGATAAAACCTCTTTCCGGTGGTGCTGTTAATATCGACGTGTCTACCACTTCAGGTCAGTCTTTGACACTTACCGGGGCTGCCGGAGGGGTAGGGTTTAATTTTGATTCCGGAGTTGTTATCAGTAGCTCATATCCTGTTACATTGAGCAATTTTAATGGAAACGATATAAATGTTAATGCGTCGGGAAAACTTGTTATTGGCTCGAATATAAACCTGACTGAAGCTGCAACAAGAACCATATTGGTTCAACAGTCAGTTTCAAATACCGATGGAACTCAACTGCAATTGATTGCAGGAACAGCAAAGACTGGCGGTGGAGGAAATGGTGGATTATTAAGTTTGGTTGCTGGAAGTGCCGATAGCGGTGGTTCCGGGAATGCGGGGGGGATACTTTTAGACCCCGGATTAAATGGTGGTGGTACAAAGGGTAGTATACTGTATTATGGAAGTTTTGGAAATGTTAATAGCAAGGTTTCTTTGAGTGTTGATGGGGCAGCGTTATTTGCATCCGGAGCATTTAGTGTAGGTATTTCTGGAGAGCTTAATATTGCATCAGGAAAAATAACGCTTAGTTCTAATGGTGCCGCAAGTTTTGCTAATTCTGTTTTACAAGTGGATTCTCTTGGAAACGTTATATGGCAGAGCGGAGCTTTAGTAAAAGCTGAAATAAACGCTGATGGTTCAGCATCGTTTGGTTCTGGTAATTGTGCTATTTCTACAAATGGGTCTATTACAATTCATTCAAACAGAATAGTTCTTGATAATAGTGGAACAGCATCTTTTGCAAGTGGTCTTACTGTTTTGGAAGATAGTGGAAACATAGCTCTTTCTGGAGATGGGGCAAGCACTGTTTACATTGGTATTGAACCAGCTACTGTAAATGATAGCGGTTCTTCTTTGAGCATTACTGCTGGAAATGCAAAATCATCAAGTGGTGGAGATGGTGGAGACTTAGTTCTTGGAGGGGGTTTAAAGGATACAAGTGGAACGAATGGACGGGTAAGAATAACAAGCAATTGCGTTCCATCTCTTGATATGTCACTTGATTTGGGTGGAGCGTCGAATAGATGGAATACCGCATATTTATCAGATATTTCTTTGTCGAATGCTGGTAATAGGACTATTTCTATACCGTCTGCAATTGGTGGAAAAAGCTTAAGCATATTTTCTGGTGCGGCAAGCAACTTTGCTGGTACTGGAGGTGATTTGAACTTAACTGCTGGATTAAAAGGATCGGCTGGAATAGACGGAAATGTTGTTATTGACAGACCAACCGGAAGTTCTGATAAGATACAGTTGTTTTTAAAGAACCTTCCCACGTTTTCTGGAGCAATGGGAACAGATCAGGTTTCAAGAGATGCGGTGAACTTTTTAAGAATAGGCCCAGAGGTAGCGTGTCCATTTGTATATATTAACAATGTTATGTTCGGAGAAGTTTTGAGAAATTTGAGAGGAATATCATTAAAAGCAACCGAAGAAACCGATATTTCTAAAAACCTTAATATTGGAATCAACGAAATTGAGATAAGGGAGGAGAAGGATGAGGTAACATATTTTGACAAATTAATTGTTTCGATTAATGGTATCAATCAGGTTGTGTTTGAAGGAAAGGTTTTTAATAAATGCAATACGTTCAGTTTTTCAGTAGAAAAGAAAAACGAAACAGATATTATAAAATTGGTATCTACTGGGTATTATGATTCTCTTTAACCTTAACTGATAAAGGAGTACTGATAGTATGCGTTACATCAAGTTGGTTCCGAAAATGCGGTATGCTGGTAAGGGTGAGAATGGTGATATGTGGATCAATACCATGAGTATTGTCAAACTCGTCGTTCGTAGCGGGAAAGTCCTGAACACAGGGATAAACGTAATTGCTGCCAAGAAGATAGCCGATGCCTGCGAAGCCGCTCTTGCTGGCTCTTCGACAGATGGTGTTTTCCTGAAACTGAAATCAAAGTACCTCGCCCTTGAGGATAAGTGGCATGAGCTTCTTATGCGCGATTTGGGAGTTATGAACTTCTCGGAGATTGGATTGGTCAATGTAGTTATTGCCGAGGACGTAGAGGCTATTGCAAGTGCTATGAACAAGGCTCCGGAGGACGATGGTGAGTATGAACTGGAATATGTTGGCAGGCCGACAAAGGTTGTCGAAAAAACTATAGTTGTTCCTGCTGTAAAACCAGACAAAAAGGAATAGCAATGGCTGGGCCTATTCCAAGGAATTATTTTGCCTTAACACAACCAAAGGATAATAGCCTTGCTTTTGTTATGAGAGTAAACGACAATTCTTCGGAAGGTGCTGGCGGTAAATACCTTGTTTTCCCATTTTTCCCAGAAAGTTTGTCTGATAGTAAATCTGTGAATTGGAGTAATATAGAGCTTCCCGGTGCTTCTCACCCGATTTACCAGTATGTTAATTCGGGTGAGAGGAACATTACTTTTACGGCGAAGCTTTTAAGGGAAACAAGGCCGGGTTTGACTACTTTGTACACAAGCCCGTTTAATATCGACATAAACGACGCGGCAACGTTTTTACGATCCTGTTTGTATCCCAAAAGCAGTAATAATAATTCTGGGGGAGCGACTATTATAAGCGCGCCGCCGATATGCAAGATCAAGATTGGTGGGTCGAACTTTGACAACAAAAGCGGCTTGATAACATGTATAATGACGCAGTGCGATATTGAGGTTACAAAGTGGTGGGATGATGACAATGCTACACCGAAGGTCGCGGAAGTATCATTGGCTTTTGCAGAGATAATAAATGTATTTAGAAATGTTCGCTATGTTTTTTCTGATGATTTAGTTTGGGGATAATACTGTAATAATGGTATAATATCATTGATTATGGTATGTGCATTAAATAGTTTAATTTCGGAGGCTCTATGGCGAATAGGACTGTCGATCAGATAGTAGAACAGCTTGAGACTCCCATTGGCAAGGCCCCAAATCCCCAAGATGCAAAAATGGCTCCCCGTGTTGAATTCGCTCGTCAGTTTGTAGAGAGAGCGCTGAGACAGTGCGCAATTATTGCCAAAGAAGTTTTATATGTTAATGGCTATGCCAAAGCAGCTCAGGAGTTCAACTGGAACGATCAGACAATGGTGAAACTTTTGTATGATTTGGCTATGCATATTGCTGAAGACACAAGTGTTGGCGTCGAGTCTAAGTGGGAAGAGAGAAAAAATATTGAGGACATTGCCATAAGGGTTAAAGAGCTGGAAAATACGAGGTAAGTATGCCTTATGATCCAAAGACGCATTATTGGCCGGGGCACTTAAGCAAGCGATGTTCAAAAAAGTCTCTTCAAGCGAATATTGACAAGATGCGCCATGCAAGGGGAAAACATAAACCACCCACGCCTCAAGAGCTTGCGATTGGCTACTCTGTTTTGAGAAGAGCGTGCGGTATGAAATCAAAGGGACAAAAGCTTACTCCCAAGCAAATACTTCAGAAATACAGGAAAAATAAAAAAGCCAAAGTGGAGGATTCTATGGTAAGTATAAAGTCTGTCGATCAGATCACCGAGATGCTTGCTGCCCCCGTTATGGGAGCACTTGTTCCGATTCCTGCACTGGCAAATCCTGTTGATAGTAAAGAGTACGAGGAGAGACAGGGTGTATTGATGGCTATTGATGATATTGACAGGCAGTTGAATTACTACGACCAGCTTGCTCATAAATTCAGGATGGATGGAAGGGAGTCTGAGGCGAACGAGTTGAAGGATATGGCGAACACCGAAAGAAAAAACAAGGTTAGATTGCGTGATATGTTAAAGGTTCTCGAAGCTGGAAATTAAAATGAACCACATTCTTTTTCCGATAACGTATGAATGTAACCTTTGCTGCAAGTTTTGTATATCGAAAAGACAAAAAAATGATGTTGATATTAAAAAATCAATCGAGACTTTAAAAACAAAGGCTGGAATAGTAGAATGGGTTTATATTACTGGTGGTGAGCCTTTTTTGATTGAAGAATTGGTTTCTGTATGTGATAATATAAGAGAAATGGGTTTTAAAGTGGGTGTGACTACTAATGGAACATTTTTCAGACCAGAAATTTCCGACCATGTAGAAAGAATTGGGATAAGTCTTGATGGGGACAAAGAGTACCATGACGCATATCGAGGGGATGGTGTTTTTGATAGCGCAATAAAATTATTCAATGCAATAAAAGATAAGTGTGAAACAGTTATAATGTCCGTTGCTTTTAAAGACAATCGAGAAGCTCTGAAAAAACTAAGGCCTGTAGTTGAGGAAATGAATCCAACTTATTGGCAGATTCAAAGGGACATGTTTGAGCCTGAAATGAAAATATGTATTTAATAAGGAGAAAAGTATGCCAAAGTGGGTAGATTTATCAATTTCAAGTGGTTTTTTTACAGGGACAGAACTTAATCCATATTCTTTGGCACAGTGGCAGGCAGAAGCGCATGGTGGCTTAACAGAAACTTATTATATAAGAGGTCAAGGTTCTGCATCACTGATTGATGGACATGAGTTTTTATTTTCATCTACCGCAACATTGTACCCTTGGGATTTAAACCTTTATGGCCCATATCGCCTAAATTTAGTCGGAGGAAATGCAATAACTAATTTTGGTGGTTTTTGGAATGGATGTATTATAAATTGTAACGACGTATACAGCTCTGGGTTTCGTATAAGGCACAACTTGAATAATGTTTATTGTGTGACAACTGATAGAATGAATATAGAAGGAGATATTGGTAATATTATAAAGGGTTGTGTATTAAAGGCAACCAATATTTATCTTGGTACCGGGAATGGGCATGGGATTACTTGTGTTGACACAGTATTTGTAGGAGCTGTTAGTTAAATTATAAAGTTAGGAGAGCACATGAAAAAAATTACTATTGAAATTTATGACGAAAAAAATCTAATACTGACAAATAATAATATTTATAATTATCTGTCAGGTAAAGGTGAAGTTCTTAGTGGAGGTCCTCAACCAAGAACGCTTGTTTTAACAAACTGTGTATTAACCGGATCAAGAACAAGTATTACTGGAAATACTTCTTATGATACAACACTAAATGACACTAATACACAATATTCTTGGTCAGCCCCAAGTTACCCGGCATGGAATGCTGTACAAAGTGCGTTTAGTAATGGTCTTTTAAGTGTAGGGATTTTATCTGGAACAGGAAATCCTGAACCGGGAAATCCCCCATATACAGGTTATGAAACAGGATTATGGGGTTCAGCAAGAGTTGGTATTGGAGCAATGGATTTCCCATCAGCAGTACCTCCAGTTATTGATGTACAGCCCTCTAATCAGCAAGTTACAATAGGTGGAACACTGAATCTTTCTGTAACAGCGCATGGTACAGGCACTCTTCATTATCAGTGGAAAAAAGGTGGAGTAAATGTAGGAACGGATTCTGCATCTTATGTCAAGGTTGGTTTTGCAAATACTGATAGAGGAACATATACAGTTAATGTTACCGATGATGTTGGGACGACAACAAGCTCTGGGGCTATTGTTACTACAAATCCGAGTATCACTACTCAGCCGCCAAGTGTCTCTGTTAGAATAGGCGGTTTGTTGAGTTTGTCAGTCGTTGCCACTGGTTATGCTCCGATAACGTATCAGTGGAACAAGGGAGTATCGCCCATTGGTGGACAGACAGGTAGCTCTTTGTCGATAAACCCATTTTCCTTGAATGACAGGGCGACGTATACCTGCGATGTTACCTGCGACGGGAATACTGTGCGATCTAATGGTGCCATTATAAGTGTTGTACCAGTGATAACGACACAGCCATTGACGCAGGAGGTTTTGATTAATAGTTCAATAAGGCTCTCTGTTGGAGTTTCTGGGTATGCTCCTTTTACTTATCAGTGGAAAAAGAACACTGTATCAATATCAGGTGCTACTTCGAGTAGTTATGTAAAAAACAATTATGCTGAAAGCGATAGTGGCAGTTATTCTGTCGATGTAACTGGGGACGGGAATACTGTTTCTTCAAACCCAGCGATATTACCACGGGTCATGGCCCTTTTATTACGGTTCAGCCGCAGTCACAGATTATAGCTCTCAAAGGTTCTGTAACGCTTTCTGTTGTTGCTACAGGTCAGGGTCTATTAAGATACCAGTGGTATAAAAATGGAGAGGCGATTAATAATCAGACAAAATCTTCGTTTTCGATTTCTGTTTTCAGGAATGCAGATATCGGAAGGTACGATGTTGTTGTTTGGGATGATACCGGGAAAATCCAAAGTAATGTAGTAACGCTTGACATGGTTGTAATGAGTGTAGAAGAAAGAATCGACATCGAATCCCTTGACGATATAAAGCGTCATTACAAAGAGTCGTTTTTTATGGTTGGCAAGATAGTAGTATCGAAAGACGTTGACAATAACCCGTTGATTGTTGATTATGTGAATCCGGTTTTAAGTGGGTACAAGTTAAGGGTTACGAATACTTATGTATCAAATATTATTGATACAAGCGTTTCCGAGATACTTGCTGTGTAGATATTTGTTGATAGTTAGGAGTATGATAATGAAGGTTCACGCGATTGTGGTCAACTGGCCGTTCAGATTTGAGAATGTCCAGAAAATCGAAGATTTGCTTTCTCGACTTCCTGCCGTGAAAATTGTTACAGTTTTAAATGCTGATCCGTCTCATGTGGTTAAAAGATGGATCAGTGTTGACCCCTCCAGTAGATTTTCCAACCAGTTTTATAAAGCCGCAAAGATTTTTTTAGATAGTGACTGCGATGTTATGTTTTTTATCCTTGGTGATGCTATTTCTAAGGATTGGGAGAAAATGGTTAAAAATGCAGTTGATTGCACAAAAGACAATTGGGGAGTTCTCGCACCTTATATAGACTTTTCTCCTTGGGCAGACAGCAAGTTTATATACAACCAACTTTCAGGGAAATTCTTGAGTAATGTGATGTGCACTGATGGTATAGTTTTTTTTATTGACAGAAAGATCGTAAAGTGGTTTGTCGATATTTGCTGGTATGCGTTTAAAGACAATTTTCTTGGGTGGGGAGTTGATTTTTGTATTTGTGCCCTCTCGTGGCTTAATGGCATGAATGTTATTCAGGATGGATCATGCAAAGTTGTTCACATGATTGGAAGTGGGTACTCAAAAAAAGATGCTGCGGATCAGATGGACATGACCTTAAGTATTTTGAATGGAAGTATAAAAAGGTATGTTGATGCTGTTTTTAGAAGGGACGAAAAAGAAATAAAGCTTCTGTTTGGAGTTTGTCTGTGAAAGTGATTACACCACTTGTCCATGTTATAAATCTTGGCAGGGCGACCGAAAGATGGACGACTATTTCAGAAAGATGCAGGAGGATAGGACAACCGATTTCAAGGTTCAAGGCTGTTGATGGGAACGATATAAAATTTGTTAGGCGAAGTGGATTTGACATCAGAAACAGATACCATGAAGCGTGCTATCAATCTCATTGTATTTTATGGCATAAGTTTATGCTTGACATGTGTTCCCAATATGCTTGTATCCTTGAGGACGACGCAATTGTTTTAGCCCCGATCAGAGATGTTGCCGTCCCCGATAATTTTGATATTGTGTATATAAACGACAGAATGCTGAAGGGTGATGGAGGGAAGGCAATTAATGGTTGTGGAACCGATGGGTATATATTATCAAGAGAAGGATGCCGTAAACTTATTACTATATGCGAGGACATTGACAAGCCGCTCGATTTAAGAATACAAGCTCATGTGAGAGGGTTTATAGAAACTGGTCATGGTATTTGCGGTAAGAATGGGAAGGAAGTTTTTGTATCCCGTCTTCACCCTGATATTGTTATTGAAGGTTATAAAAGCAGAATAAATTATATTGAACACAACGATAGCTGCAAAAGTTACATAAGGTAGAATATGTCTCTAAATAACAACGAAGTGCTGATTTCTCTTTGGTGTGATTTTGAACCAAACCAAAAAGAGTGGGGAAACTGGAAGGATTTTGATTTTTGGAAATCAGCGCGCGATCTCGGGTATCCGCAAAGGTCTCTGGAAATGGCTGAAAAGTTGAACATCATTAAAAATTTTTATCAAGCAAAGATAACGTGGGGAGTTTTTTCATGTGAACCATTTTTTCAGTGGGTTGACTTTTTAAAGGATTTTCTTGAGAGGTCTTACAAAGAGAGAGATTCGATAACGGTTCATCCACATTGGTTGAACTGGGCCAAAGGCGAGTGGTCGAGATGTAGAGCGCCAAACCAGAATCAAGTGCTAACATCTTTAAAAACCGTTCAGATTTTGAGCCAATATAGAAATTACTGTCCCCTTGTAAGATCGGGATGGAATACGCAGAAAATGGATATTGGAACCTCTTTAATGGAAGAATATCGGTATAAATATGGATTTACAGGAGTAGGAGATGTTGAGAAGAGAGAGGGTGACAAGGAGTATCGAAGAGACGGAGATTTTCTTATAGTTCCGTATGATACCGACAGTATGGATAATTGTGTAGAAAAATGGAAAACGTATTTTAATCGAGTTATTAAAAGAGCACAAAGGGGAGGAGCCATTTTTAGTTGGTGGTTTCACATTCACGAAATTAACCCTGATATGTTCAGAGAGGTAATGGAGTGGACTTTTGATATTGCGAAGAAAAACAAACTGACCCTGAAATTTATCAATGCTGGAGAAATGCACAAGTGCTTACAATAGGAATTCCTGTAAGGGGTTCTCTCGACAGTTTAAAAATAACGGTCAATAGTGTTCTTGAAAACACTCGTTGCCCCGTCGAGATTCTTTTCGTTGATGATTACAGCGAGGAAGACACCAGAAGCTATTTGCGTAGTTTCGGGAATGTTATCAGAAATAGTTCTGTAAAGGGTTTCCCGTATAACTGTAATCTGATTATGAAAAGTGCAAAGTACGATAATATTTGTCTTTT
>JADFXO010000084.1 GCA_015233485.1 Nitrospirota bacterium | reverse complement strand
AACCGGTTGCTCAGAAGCCGGCGTTTGTTCAGGCAATGTTGGCAGTGCGTTTTCCTTTATCGTCTTTGGCGACAGCCGGGACAACGTGTCCGGGGTAAGCCCTGTTTTGACAAAACTCGTCCAAACCATGGCGGCGCATGTTGCCGGCGATAAACCCGCGCCTTCTTTCGCGGTTTTTTCGGGAGACGCGGCTACGGCCGGTGGGCGCGGCAATCTCAAAGCGTGGGACAATGTCACGGGCGGCCTCGCGGCAAAAATCCCTGTGCTTTTCGTCAAAGGCAATCATGACATCTACGGCGGTTCATCAAAGGGTTATTCTCTTGACGGCGAGTTTCAGGAGTTCCAGAAAGAGAGATTAGAGACAGGCGTAAACATTAATAGCCGCTGTGTCCAAAGGCTCTCCGGCGAATCGGGCTATTCGTCCTTTTCTTTTTTATGGAACGGTTCGCTTTTTGTTATCTTAGATACTTATGAAATGCCGATGCCGGCTCACCAGCACAATGGATGGATGAGTTCGCGGCAGCTTAAAATGCTCGCCAATGAGCTTGATAATACCACGCCGCGGCATAAATTCGTATTTACCCATACGCCGGCATTCGACAACGGCGTCCACGGTAATGCCGGCAGCCCACAGTACCTGGGTTCATGGAGTTCCGGCTTTATGGAGATGTGGAAGATAATCGATAAAAACGGCGTTGATATAGTTTTCTCCGGACATAACCACTTTTATGCCCGCAGAAAAATAGACTCGACCGTCAATCCAGAGTGGAGAAACGGTGTCTTGCAGGTAATATCAGGCGGGGCAGGTGCACCCTTTAACGATCCGGAAAGCTGTGTGGGCAGTTCCTGCTTCAAGTACGGCAATCCCCCTGAAATCAGCAAAATAAACCACTTTATCATAGTCACAGTGGCCGCGGAGGGTGTGTCCTATAAGCTCTATGATGTTAATGATAAGCAGATTGAGGAGTATGTTATATCAAAAAAGTAGCAAGTGCCGGATGTGTTTGAGAAACCGTCGTATAATCGTTTAAGGAGAGAGGAATAAGGCTATGAATTTAAGCGCGGTATGGCTGCATGTGCATCTGATAGTAACTCATATACCTATGTTGTGGGCGGTGTTCGCCTTTGTTTTGTATTACTATGGGACGATAAAGAAAAATGGCGACATACAGAAGGCGGCGCTGTTGGGTTTTGCGGTTACGACGGCCATAACATGGCTTGTGTTCCGGTCCGGAGAGAATGCCGCAAGGTATGTGGCCGGGCTGCCGTTGCTATCATTAGATTACCTCTATGAGCATGAGCAATGGGCAGAGAAGACGCTGTGGGCATTATACGCCGCCGGGGCAATTGCCTTTCTCGGTATAGTTAAGATGTGGCTGAAAAGACAGCTTCACGGGATATTTTTCATCTTTTTCTCAATTGTAGCGATTGCGGCTATATCGCTGTCGGCGATAACGTCACATGTTGGCGCGAAGATAGCCAATCCCGGAGTTAGGCAGGGCTCCACGTTAATTAAATCGCCTATGTATGATGAATACAAGGAAAAGAGGAAAAAAAGCGGTACGCCCCTGTCGGATAAAACCCCTGTGAGCAATGAATCGGCCGCTAAACATGCCGTTGCGACAAAGCCGGTTCCCATCTCTGATAATGAATCAACCACCGCGCCGATTAAAACCGCCGAATGAACAACTGGGTAGATATATCAATAGACAATAAAAATGGAATGGTTGTCTGGCCGGGAGACCCGGAGTATTCTATGAAGCGGATACACGACATTGACAAGGGGGACACCCTGAACCTGTCGCTTATCACAATGACCTCACACACGGGGACGCATATGGACGCCCCCTTACACTGGATAAGAGGCGGTAAATCCATAGATGAAATGCCGCTTAGCATAACAGTAGGCACCGCGCGCGTGATAGAGATAAAAGACACGGAATCAATAAAGGTATCGGAACTAAAAGACTACGCGCTAAAAAAGGGAGAGAGAATCCTTTTCAAGACTCTCAACTCAAAAAATCGCATGGACAAATTCACAGGGGACTTCGTATATATCTCTGTTGAGGCCGCACGGTACATATCACAAATCGGGGTGCTGATGGTAGGGGTGGATTACCTGTCCGTAGGGGGCTATCACACCGATGGACAGCTGATTCATACCACATTGTTAGAGGCTGGGGTATGGATAATTGAGGGGCTTGACCTGTCGCTGGCCGACTCCGGCGAATATGAGCTTGTATGTCTGCCGCTAAAACTATTGGGTTGTGACGGCGCCCCATCAAGGTCGATTTTAAGGAAACTGGCAGGGTAGATTCACTGAGGCAACATTTTCCTATACGGAAAAATATGCCGTTTTTTTGACGCCGCTTCTTGTGTTCAATCCCAATAAATAGCGTAACTTCAACCATCATCACCATAATCATTGCCAACAGTATGCTGGCATATTAATTGCTACATAATATCAAGTTCTTAAAGAGGCATTGGAGGTAATGGAATATGAGAGTTAAAAATTTGACGGTGGTGTTTTTTGTTGGTATCGTGGTTGCGCTGGTGGTCTTTTCCGTATTCAGGGGGATGGAGTTTAATGTCCTTTTCAACGCCGATGCGTTGATTATAGTCGTTGGTGGTACAATTATTGGAATGCTGTTAGGATTTCCGATAGAGAGACTAAACAAGACGCTTGGAGACATCGTTAAGTCTTTTAAAGACAAGACCACAAAGGAATCCCTCATAGAGGAAATCCTCCATATTGCGCGAATAAACAGGACTTCCGGCATCAGGGCGCTTGAGAGGAGCCTTGATGAAATTGAAGACGATTTCCTGAAGTTCGGCGCCAATCTCATTGTTAACAACTATAACGAAAAAACTATCAGGGATATTATGGAAAGAGATATGGCCTCGCGGATTATCAACCAGAGTTTCAGCCAAAACGTGTTGAAAACGCTTGCCCGCCTGATGCCGTCGCTTGGCCTTGCGGGGACGGTTGTAAGTCTTATAAAGATGTTTAAGGATTTTGGTTCCGTAGAGACACTTGCGCCGCTAATGGCAGTTGCCCTTATGTCGACATTTTATGGCGTGGTGCTGGCGAATCTTGCGGCCCTTCCACTTTGCGCTAAACTCAAGGAGTGCTCCATCAAATCAGGCTCACTGATGATAATCGCAATTGAAGGCATTTCGGCCATATCCAATATGGAACATCCGCTGAAGATTGAAGAGCGCCTGACAGGGTATGAGCAAACCAGGGACGCATCCTTGTTAACCATGCCCCAAAAGGCATTTTCAGGGCGTAATTATAAGACAGTACAGGCAGGCGGCAGCGTAAGATAATGAATGATTCCTATAAAAAAATAGTCGGGCAGTTCGCGTCCGAAGGTGAGGACAATCTGTGGCTCATCACGATGACCGATTTGATGTCTCTGCTGTTGGTGTGTTTTTTGATGTTTTTTGTTATATCTAAAAGACACGAAAAATTGGCCGAAAAGCCTCAGCAGCAACCTGCGGCAGAGCGCCAGGTTATTGACAAGGAGACAACACCCAAAGACTCCGGTTCACCGGACGTTAACATTGTGATGGCCGGCACTGTGACGCCGGACAATCTCACTGCGGTTGAAATGGCAAAAAGCACACCAGAGATGCCGGCCTCAGCGACAGACGCAGTGCCGGAACGCCAGATTATTGACAAGGAGACGACACCCAAAGACTCCGGCGCACCGGATACTGGCAATCAGACAGCGGTCAATTCTACGGCGGCTGGGGGGTCAGACGACATAAAGATGGCAGCCAGCTACCCTGCCCCTGAGCTTGACGCGGTTATCAGGGCACAAAAGCTCGAAAATGACGTCACCGTTGCCAGTGCCGGCGAAGGCATTGTGATAACGATGAGGGAAAAGGTATCATTTATACCGGGCAGCGCCGTGATTTTAAAAGATACGACACCTGTTTTAGATAAGGTCGCAGAGCTGATAAAGCGCCATCCTTCATACGCCGTAGAAATAAACGGCCATACGGACAACGTACCAATACATTCGCCGCTGTACCCATCAAACTGGGAACTCTCAGCCGCGAGGGCAATGAGTGTATTGCAGTATTTTATAAACGTAAAGGGTATTGACCCTTCGGGGTTTTCGATAAAGGGTAATGGCGACAGCCGTCCGATAGCGCCAAACGACAGTCCCCTGCATATGGCACAGAACAGGCGTGTCGAAATCAGGATTAAAGAAAAATCAATATAACGGAGGGTTCACGATTATGGCAGTGTGTATCGAAAAAATAACGTCAAAATCTATTCTAACGAAAAGCGGTATCGACGGGCTTGACTACTGTGTAAATCCGTACATGGGGTGTATGCACGGGTGCCTGTATTGCTATGCGATGTTTATGAAAAAATATAGCGGCCACGCTGAGGACTGGGGTTCTTTTGTGGACATAAAGACCAATGCCGCCACTGTGCTGAGAAAACAGCTCCAGAGTGCTAAACGCGGCAGTGTCATCGTAAGTTCTGTCACAGACCCGTACCAGCCGGTTGAGGCTCGTTACAAGGTGACAAGGCAGTGCCTTGAGGCCCTGCTTGAGTATCAGTATCCGGTTGAGATATTGACGAAATCGCCGCTCATCCTGCGCGATATTGACCTTTTAAGCCGCTTTGACGATGTCGAGGTGGGGATAAGCATAACCACTGAAAATGACAGGATAAGACGGGCGTTCGAGCCGAGGACTGCCCCGATTGCCGTTCGTATCAGGACGCTAAAGGCACTGCGCGAAAAAGGGATTAAGACATATGTATTTATAGGCCCGGTGCTTCCGATGGACCCGGAGGAGCTTGCGGCAAAGATTGGTCCATATACAGATTATGTCCTGATAGACAGGATGAACTATACATCAAAGACGGTGAAGGTCTACAGGGATTTAAGATTAACGCAGTGGCTTGAAAAGGGATTTACCGATGATGTCATACAGAGGCTGAAAGACGCCCTTGGCACAAAGGCTGTAGAAGTCAGAGGGGCAAGGGCGGCAAGCACAAGCCGCTGCGCCTGAGTCCTCATCCTCCCCCATATTAAAACAACAGGATTCCCGCGAAAGCGGGAATCCGCATTTCTATGAATTCCCATCAGTCGAAAAGGTCTGAACGCATGCCGTTGCGCTCAAAAATAATGTACTCGCCATCTATTCAGGACTTGCCCAGCTTCCTTCTTCCCTACGACCTGCCTTAGCCATTTTAAAATTTATGGATATATACTTTGTCAAGCACTTTTTGCAAAGATACGGCTTTTTGGTATATAATACCGGAGTGTGTTTCAGGGGCATATATAATATATTATATAAACCATCTATAAGCGTGGCGTTGTTGTTGATTGTAGTGTCGATAATGGCCTCGGCTGCGTGGGCCTCCGGCGTGAATTTCGAGATAGCCCTCAGCAACACTACCCTGACAGTGGGGGAAGGTGCACAGTTGAGCCTGATATTTAATGGTGATAGGGGGGCGCCTCAGCCCCCTACCCCGCAGCTGGATGGTTTTTCGGTTAATTACAACGGTGCGGCAACGAGGATGTCTATAATCAATGGCTCGGCGTCAAGCTCCGTCACCTATAATTATTTCATCGTGCCCATGAAAACAGGCGATTTTAAGATTGGCCCGTTTACGCATGAGTACGACGGCAAGACATATACGTCGAATGAGATAACAGTTAGTGTTGTGGACAGCGCCGGCGCTGCCTCTGCCAACAATCCACCTCCTCCCGCCGCTCAGGGGCGGCATGAACCGTCCAAAGACTCCCCAAAGGGTATAAATGACAGGGTGTTTGTTACCCTTAAACCGTCAAAGACCACTGTCTATGCAAACGAAATCTTCACCGTCAGGGTAAAACTCTTCGTCAGGGATATCAGCGTGCGAGAGGCGAGCTTTCCACAGATGGCTGACAGCGGGTTTTCAGTAAGCAATTTCGATAAACCCATCCAGGCCAAAGAGACCATAAACGGGCAGATGTACGACACGGTTGAGTTTACCACTACGGCCTTTGCGGCAGCGCCTTCGAACTCGCTGAAACTTGGGCCGGCATCGCTAAAGTGCAATATAATAGTCAGGGCAAACATCGGCAATGTTCCACGCGGGCCATTTGACGACGATTTCTTTAATAATTTCTTCAGCTCGGCTAGGGCAGAGGCCGTCGAGTTGAAGTCCGAAAGTCTGGCAATGAAAGTCCTGCCGCTGCCGGAGGAAGGTAAACCAAAGGGTTCTTTTAAAGGCGCAATCGGCTCATTCGGGTTAACCGCGGCCGCAGAGCCGCATGAGGTAAAGACCGGAGACCCCGTTACGCTGAAAATGACCGTCACCGGCAGGGGTAATTTCAACAGCGTCACAGCCCCGGATATAGCAGAAAATAATCCTGCCCTCAAATACTACGAACCACAAATAAAACAGGACAAGACGTCTAAGACCTTCGAGGAGGCTGTCATACCGCAGGCCAACACGGTTCAGTCGATACCTGAGATAGTTTTCTCCTTTTTTGATCCTGATAAGAAGGCCTATCAGACAATAAAAAAAGGACCGTTTCCAATAAAGGTGACCGGGGAGGCCACATCAGGCGGGGCAAAGATAGTCGGCCCGGCTCAGGTGGCAGGGGAAAATAAACCAGTGGAGAAAGAGATTCTTGGAAAGGACGTAGTGTTCATAAAGGAAAGGCCGGGGGCGCTTGTTAAAATATCTGACAGACAGATACAACCCTATCACAATCCCATATTTATAGCCTTCCTGTTTGTACCGCCTTTGTTATACATAGGGGCGGCCATATACGCCAAGAGGAGCCACCGCCTGCGCCATGATGTAAGATACGCCAGGGGACTCAGGGCGCCGAAGAAGGCAAAACAGGGGTTAAAAACAGCCAGCGGCCTCCTTGAAATGGAAAAAGAGAAGGAGTTCTACGACGCCGTTCATAAGACCATCTATGATTACCTGGGCGATAAACTTCACATGCCGCCCGGTGAGATAATGAGCGAGAAGATATTTCAACTGCTGGAGCAAAAGGGCCTGGATACAAGCACGCTGAAAGAGATATTCGAGGCGTGTGACATGACGCGATATGCCCGGGGCGGGCTGGGCAGGGCTGAAATGCAGAAGACATTCAAACACCTTGAGGACTTTATAGACCAAATGGAACGTATACGGTTATAAGATAAAATGAACCTGATAAGTAAATTGTTCACGGCAACAGCCATACTGTGCGCCTTCGCCTTTCCATCAATTTTGGGGGCAATGCCGGGGGAGGAGACGTTTAAAAAGGCGGCGGCGTTTTACGTGGAAGGTAAATACGACGAGGCCATAAAGGAATACTATAAGCCGATTCAAGAGGGCTATGAAAGCGGAAATCTGTACTATAATATGGGCAACTGTTTCTTAAAAAAGAACAACATTGGATATGCTATATTATATTACGAAAAGGCAAAGAGGCTGATACCCGCAGACGACGATTTAAAGGCAAATTACGAGTTTGCCGAATCTTTGATAAAGAACCGGCAAAGCGCCACATCAAGGCCGTGGTTGAACCGTCAGATAGACAGGGTGTATAACCCACTTACAACAAATGCCCTTATGATATTAATATTGTTTTTTTACGTAATGATATTTGCAGTTCTCACAACCGGAATATTTCTTGCCGAAAGGATAAGAAAAAAATACTCCACCATTGCAATATCGGCAGCCGCTGCATTATTGATAATCTCGTCCTATGTATTGTACGAACGGGTGGGCGGCGGGCAGTCCGTAGTGTTGGCAGAAAAAGTAGAGGCCAGATACGAGCCATTTGATAAGGCGACGGTATTTTTCACCCTCTACGAAGGGATGAAAGTTGAGGTAATCGACTCCGACGGCCAGTGGTATAAGATAAAAAGGCCGGACGGCAAGGCCGGCTGGACGCCTAAAAACGACATCGGCCTGATATAAGGATTAAAGACGAAGGGGGATAATCCCCCTTCACCCCTAATCACGCACACGTTTTATCTTTTGAATTCCTGCTGCCGCTCGTTGGCGGCTTCGGTACTCCGGCTAAAGACTGCGCGTTGACAGAAAGGGTTAGGGGTGGTATGATGAGGGTATGAGCGTAATAGCGATACCTAAAACGTTGAGAGAGAAGCCGGGCGATGACGGCGTTAAAGCAGACTTACTAAAAGTAGAATCCAAACTAAGTGAGCGCATGACAAAAATGGAAGGCGAATTAACCCTTGTCAAGTGGATGATGGGGATAATGCTTGCCGGTGTCGTCTCTATTGTTCAGCAGAGAATTTTCTAATCAGCATATCTGAGCGTTCGGTATAAATACCGTTTATCTGAAGCCAGCACTTTTCCTGATAAGGACGCGTCAGGCCTATTCTTACGTAGGTGTATGCGTCTTTCTGGAAGAGTTCATCGTTTATTTCCTGAAGGAACCGTTCACCGGCATATGCGTCATCAGCATATGCGTCATCGGAATAGGTGGGGATTTCCTGCATTCGGTGGCGGCTGCTGAGGAAATCAACAAGCTGGACATCATTAACCTTTAAACAGAACGTCATATTGCCAGAGGTAAAGGACGCCCTTATGTCGGTACTGCCGTTATCCTTTATTGTTATTGAACTGATTATTGGTTTGGTTTCTAATTTAATGAGTGAAAGGGATGGGACGTCTGCCCCGGGAGTTATCCACTTGTCTTCCTGGATTGAGTTGTTTAACATGTCAGGCAGAGAGGGGCAACAGATGTGCTGAAGTAACTCCTGCCACTCGTTTTGTGATACGAATCGTCTGAATGTTACGTTGTCTCTGATTCTGAAGTCTTCTGTATGCGGCGGGACGGCATTGCGTTTCGGTGTCCCTGCAAATGTGCAAATAGAGCATGGGTAGATGTTGTTGGTTTCTATGAAATCCATTTGGATATTGCTGGAGAACCTCTGCGGACGAATGTTCTTAAAAGTGTCGAGATTAACTCCCGCTATACACACACCGTTTCTCATGTATGTGAGGTCGGTAATCAATATGTGTACGCGGGTAAACACGTGTCCCCTGTTAAACTTATAGGTGTATGATTTCTCCATCGGTGAATAGTTCCTCAATTAGAAGTTCAGCGGCAAGCCGCCTGTGGCATTTGTCTGCCTTTGGCTCTGAACACAGCAGGACAAATGGTTCGATTAGGGGGGGGTACTTTACATCATTTATTAACTGGTTTATTATAGCCCGGTCTTTAATTAGTTTTATATAGGATTGCGTGTATTGTTCCCAGTTTTTTGCCGCCTTATAGTTTTTTCGTATGACCTTATCCGGTGCGAGTTCGGGGATGTGTACGTATGAAACATTGAGGAGTTCTCTCAGGAAAAATTTCAGGTCTTCTCTTTTTGTAAATCCCGCAAGCTGAGACGTATTGTTTTCCCTTATGTCAACTACTTGTTTTATGGAATTGGCACGGAGAATCGAGAAAAATTGCCCTGCCGTTTTCTTTGAAAACCCTATCGTGTATATATTCATGGCTCTAGAACAGCGAAAGCTGAATTTTTGACATGTCTTTATAGTCGTCTTCACACATTGAGCAATCCTCGCGTATATGAATGACCTTAACTCCCCGTTCATGCAGGTCAAAGCCGATTAAGGCTCTTCGATGGCACGTGTATGGGTCTTCCTCTGAACACATGATGGCAACTTTGCAGGTCGCAGAGATTTCAAGGAGTCTGTTAATGCCCTCAATATAGAAACCCTGCCTCCTGAGCAGGTCGAAATCGGGGTGTTTTCCCCTGTATATTGGAGCGTCTTTTGGGTATCCCCCTAATTGGCCGCCCATGTAGAGATAGCGTATTGGGGTTTTATGGAGCGCGCGTATAAGGTTTTCTCTGTTAAACTGCGGGGCGTAGCGGCTGTATGGGCTGCTTCTGACGTCAACGAGGGTTTCGATTTCAGCCGTTCTCAGGAGTTTAACAAAGTCATTCGTTGGAATGTCCGAATGGCCTATTGTGTGAATAGCCACTGCAACCGCACCCGTCATTTCAGTCGCACCCGTCAGCCACTATGGGGATTCCGTATGGAATTGTATGACTTGTTCGAGTTGAGCTATCATATCCTCTATGCGGGACATTGCCTTTCGAAGTCGCTGCGAAACTGCCGTGCCTATACCCCTGTAGAGGCGGTTTCCGAATGTTGGGTCTGTGTCAATCCTGTCATCTATGGCGTCCTTTGAAATAGAAAGCACTATTGATGGCTCAATTGCTATGACCGTGGCCGAAGTGGGTACGTTCTCCAGATAGGACATCTCGCCGATAATCTCACCGGCGCCTATCGCCGCAACTTGCTTATAGCCGCTTGCCGATATATAGACCCCTAAAAGCCCTTCAAGCACTATATAGACGGCCTCAGTAAACTCCCCCTCTTTTATCAGCAATGTCTCCGGTTCCAGGTGCTCTTCCATGCCCATTGATAATAGCCACTGAATATCCTCGTCGCTCAGTATCTCTAATATTTTGACCATAGTTGACATCGATTGTCTCCCCGCCCTTAATTATTTAATCGTCGATACCTAATCATCGATACCTAATCATCGATACCTAATCGCCGAACGTGCATCGCAGCACCTCATCCACTGTTGTCACACCCTCGTTAACCTTGACTAACCCGCTTTGTCTCAGTGTCAGCATCCCTAACTTGATTGCCTCTCGTTTCAGCTCATCAACAGTCGCGCCGCCGAGAATAAGTTCCCTGAGTTCGTTTTTCACTGGCATTACTTCGTATAAGGCAATTCTTCCCTTGTAACCGGTCTGATTGCACGCATCACAGCCTGCCCCCGATAATGTCTTAAAATTCGGTAAATCTTCAGGGGAGACCCCTACCTGTGTGAGTATCTTGTCCGATACCTTGATTTCGCCCTTACATTTTTCACATATCTTTCTCGCAAGCCTCTGTGCCATTACCATGATAACGGACGACGATACCAGAAAGGGTTCTATCCCCATGTTCATGAGCCTTGTTATCGTGCTTGGCGCATCGTTCGTGTGCAGGGTGCTCAGCACCATATGGCCGGTCAGGGCGGCCTTGACTGCTATTTCGGCCGTCTCATGGTCTCTGATCTCTCCAACCATGATTACATCGGGGTCCTGCCGTAGAAACGCCCTCAGCGCGGCCGCAAATGTGAGGCCAACCTCCTGCTTTATCTGCACCTGGTTTATACCGGTGAGATTATACTCAACCGGGTCCTCAGCCGTCATGATATTAACGTCGGGTTTGTTTACGGATTGCAGGCCGCTGTACAGTGTGGTTGTCTTACCGCTTCCCGTCGGGCCGGTAACAAGCAGCATACCGTAGGGCTTGCTCAGGGCCTCCTGAAAGTCTTCAAGTTGTTTCTGGCCAAAGCCCAGCTTCGTCAAATCAAGCTGAAGGTTGGTCTTGTCAAGCAGCCTCATAACTATTTTTTCGCCAAAGATGGTCGGCAGCGTAGAGACACGAAAATCTATCTCGCCGCCGTTGTCATATTTGAGTTTTATCCTGCCGTCCTGAGGGATGCGGCGTTCGGCTATGTCAAGCCGCGCCATTATCTTTATCCTTGATATGAGGGCGTTTCTGATAGAACCCGGCAACGGCATAATCAGTTTCAGCACCCCATCCATTCTGTATCGCAGTATAACTTCCTTCTCTGTCGGTTCGATATGAATATCGCTTGCCTTGTCGCTTACCGCGTTAATCAGTATGCCGTTGACCAGAGTTATTATCGGGGCTGCTTCGGCGTCTTTTAAGGACACTCTCTCTTCTTTATCCTCGACAATCGTCATATTCTTAGAAGCCCTGCCGATCAGTTTATTTATTTCCTCCATGCCTAGTGTGACCTTAGAGGATGGCGACACGCCGTCAAGCGCCACTTTTTGCTTGTCCGCCTTTGGATAAAATTCGTCGATTGCCTTTAAAATCATGGCCTCGGTGGTTATATACAAAGATATTTTCATTTTGGTTATGAACTGTACCTCTTCGACAGCCGGCCTGTTTGACGGGTCAGCAATGGCCACCTTTAGAGACGACCCATCTTTTGAGACTGGAATCAACATATTCTTTTTTGCCTTTTCATATGGGTATATTTTCATTAGGGTTGTATCGACCTGATATTTGGAGAGGTCGATGAGCGGCGTGTTATACTGCTTGCTCAAAAATTCCATAAGTACCGGTTCTTTAATATGCCCTAATCTTACCAAGGCCGTCCCAAGCCTTACATTGTCCGCCTTCTGAACCGCAAGGCCTTCTTCCACATG
>JADFXO010000083.1 GCA_015233485.1 Nitrospirota bacterium | reverse complement strand
TACGAAATCCGGTACTGGTGCTTATTACCGTTGTTTCGGACATGAAGGGCTTGAACAGTTATTAAGCCGTGTACAATCCTTGATTGTCAAAAACGGTTATGAACTGGAGAGCATGATTCTTAAACGCCTGACGCATATCCAGGACTTGGATGCATTTTTGGACATAGAGATAATGCAAGAAGGAGTACAGGTAGCACCAAAAAAACTTATCAAGAAATCCAAAACCATACAATTTGGCGGTAATGAGCCGGATTTTATGATTTTCAAGAGGGCTAAGGGCAAACAACGTTGCTATATTGTGGAACTCAAGGAAAGCCCGAATTACGATTTTTTAAGTGAACTGGTTAAGAGCAAAGATATTGCAGATTTCCTTAAAATCAAATTAATGCGTTAGCTATGTAGATGAATCCCAAAATATTGGTTCATTTATTAAAAAAATCAAACTGAGACACTACCAGGGGAGGGACCATGTGTGGAATAATAGGATACGTAGGGAACAATAACTCAATAGAGATAGCCCTCGAAGGACTAAAGAAACTCGAATACAGGGGGTATGACTCCGCCGGTGTGGCGTTCATCAGGGAAGACAACGCCCTTATGGAGATAGTCCGCTGTAAAGGGAAGATAAACGAACTCATGGGCAAACCCGCCCTGCACAGCGTAAAAAGCACGGTTGCAATAGGGCATACCAGATGGGCAACCCACGGCGGCCCATCAGAAATCAACGCCCATCCCCACAGAGTGGGCGACATAGCCATCGTACACAACGGGATAATAGAAAATTATATCGAGCTCAAGAGAGCGCTCATAAAAGAAGGGGCAGTATTTAACTCCGAAACAGATACCGAGGTCATGTGCCACCTGATATCGTCGTTCTACAAAAAGGGCAGCTCGTTTGAAGACTCAGTATTGGAGGCGATAAAGCTCCTGCACGGCTCATACGCGGTAAACGTTATATGTGAAAAAGAACCGGGGAAGATAATCTGCGCCAAAAAGGACAGCCCGCTTGTCATTGGCCTGGGCGACGGGGAGTTTTTCAGCGCCTCCGACGTGCCGGCCTTTTTGAGCCACACACGGGACGTCATATTCATGGAGGACAGCGAGATGGCAGTCCTTACGAGGGATGGTGTAATAATCAGGGATGCGGCAGGCGCGTTAGTACACAGAGACCCGGTAAAGATAACATGGAGCCCCTCAATGGCGGAAAAGGGCGGCTACCGGCATTTTATGCTTAAGGAGATATTCGAACAGCCCCGCGCCATAGCGGATACGATAACAGGCCGCGCCAACCTCAGCACCGGAACTGTTAATTTGTACGAATTCGGTCTCAGCGAAGACGACATAAAAACAACAAAGAAGATATTCATAGTCGCCTGCGGCACATCATGGCACGCCGCCCTGTGCGGCAAGTACATGATAGAGGAATTGGCGGGAATACCTGTGGAGGTTGACATCGCCTCAGAGTTTCGCTACCGGAAGCCGATAATAGGCAACGGCGACTTATTTATCGCCATAACTCAATCAGGCGAGACGGCAGACACACTTGCCGCCCTCAAAGAGGCAAAGAAACGTGGAGCTAAGACGTTGGCCATCTGTAACGTGGTAGGCAGCACTGCCTCAAGGGAATCCGATTACGTTTTTTATACCCATTCCGGGCCTGAAATCGGCGTGGCCTCTACGAAGGCATTCGTAACCCAGCTTGTGTCGCTGTATTTATTGTCCATCGCTCTGGATATAAAGTCTGTGGCAAGTGTGGGGCGGCAGTTGTCCGCACAACTGTTTAAAGAAAAGCCTTCAGATTTAGAGGAGCTTCTTCATATTCCCGCCCTATTAGAGACCGTCCTCATAGCCGATGCCGAGATAGAAAAAATAGCGCGGCAGTTGTCCAAATCCAGCGGGTTTCTATTTTTAGGCAGGGGAATCCTATTTCCTATCGCCCTCGAAGGGGCGTTGAAACTAAAGGAAATCTCCTACATCCACGCCGAGGGCTACCCTGCCGGTGAGATGAAACACGGCCCGATTGCCCTTATAGACGAGGGCCTGCCGGTTGTCATTCTCCTGTCGAAGGATACCCTGTACGAAAAGGTCATATCAAATATCCAGGAGGTAAAATCAAGGGGCGGCAAGACGGTGGTTATCTCAAACGAGGACGACGACGGAGTCAGGGAGTTGTCTGATTACTTTTTATTAGTGCCGCGCTCAAATAGATTCCTCGACGCGATTGTCATGGCGCTGCCGCTGCAGCTCCTGGCATACCACATAGCGGTAATACGAGGCTGCGACGTTGACCAGCCAAGGAACCTGGCCAAGAGCGTAACGGTGGAATAAAAAAATATAACTATAATATGGTGAAATTTGTTATCATAGGAATTGGGGGAAATGGGAGCAATGTCAAAGGATCTCGCAGTGGAGAAATTTTGTGAGCTGCAAGGGCTTAATGGTGAAACAAAAATATAACTAAATCAAGGTGAAATTTGTTATCATAGGAGTTAGAGGAAATGACAAAGAATCTTGCGTTAGACAAGTTAAGCGAACAACAAGAGGCTGCCATAGACTATATGAACGGCCCGGTGCTTGTCTTAGCTGGGGCCGGGTGTGGCAAGACTCAGCTCATAACCCACAAATACGCCCACCTTTACAACAAAGACAGGAAAAAGTACGGCTCAATGCTTGCGGTAACGCTTACAAATAAGGCAGCCGACGAGATGAGAGACAGGATTGCCTGTGCGATAAGCGACGCACCCTCAAACAACCTCAAGGGCACATGGGTAGGGACTTTTTACTCGCAGTGCAATCGCATCCTGTTAAAGGAGAAGGCCTCCATTGGGATTACAGAGGATTACGTAATATATGACACCGAGGACCAGTGCAGGCTGATTCGCCATATTCTCAACGACATGAAACTCTACGAGGCCTTGTACAAGGGCATTTCCAGCAAGATCCGATACTTCAAATCCTCACTCCTGACCCCTGATGAGCTGCTCAGTACGTATAGCAATTTCGATTTTGACGAAAAACTCCTAAAGGTCTATGTCCGCTATCAGGACGAGATGAGAAAGACAAACGCCCTTGACTACGACGATCTAATCTCATACACAATAAGGTTATTTGAAGAGCATCCAGCGATTTTGAACAGGTATCGCGAGATATTTTCCTATATATTAGTCGACGAATTTCAAGATACCACCTATGCCCAGTACCAGTTCCTTAAACTCCTCGCCGGTGACAACATCCTCGTGGCGGGCGACGACGACCAGACTATTTATAAGTCCCGTGAGTTCGAGGCGGGAAATATATTGACAAAGTATGAAACTGACTTTGCAAATACTAAGCTCCTAAGGCTTGAGCAGTCATTCAGGTGTACACAAAACATACTACAAGTCTCCGGCAGTGTCATATCAAAAAACACATACAGAAAGCCTAAACTCCTCTGGTCAGACAAGAAAGCCGGAGAGAAAGTATGCCACTACTGGTTCATGTCCGAGGAGGATGAGGCAAAGTATATAGCGAAAAACATAAAAGACCTCTATCTGAAGGGGAATTATTCGTACAGCGACATAGCGATTCTCTACAGGGTGAACCTCCAGTCGAGAGTAATCGAGGAGGCGCTAAAAAACGAAAGGATACCGTTTAAGATAATCGGCTGTTCGGCAGTCTACCACAAAAGGGAGACTAAGGATTTAATCTCATACTTACGGCTGATATGGAACAAGGACGACAACGTCAGCCTTCGCTGGATTATAAACCAACCCAACAGGGGAATTACCGCCAACACACTGAATAAGATAGAAAACGAGGCAAAAAAAGAGGGCATCAGCATATACAAGGCCATCGTAAAGCTCTGTGCAGGGAAGGGATTTTCCGCCGCGATAAAGGAAAAACTTGGTAGTTTCCTGTCGCTGCTGGACTTGCTTTCCAAAAATAAGAACATTACCCTTTCCGAGGGGATAAAGCTGGTTTCCACTCATACGAGCTATATAGAGGCCCTTGACGAAGCCTCATTGAACGACATTTCAGAGATAATGTTCAGGTCGGGGAACCTGCCGCTAGGCGAATTCCTCTCAAACGTGTCTCTTACCACCGCCAACGACGACATCAGGAGCACGATCGCTGTATCGCTGATGACCCTGTATAACGTCAAGGGGATGGAGTTTCCAGTAGTGTTTATAAGCGGTCTTGAAGACGGCCTTATTCCATATTTTAAGGCCACGGAAACCAGTGAAGAGCTGGACGAGGAGAGAAGGCTTTTTTATCTGGGAATGACGCGCGCCAAGGACATTTTGTTTATGACGGGTGCGAGGAAGCGGCGTTTATACGCGAAGTTTCAGAACCAGGAACCCTCCCGTTTCCTAAAGGACATCCCCAAGGACTGCTGCCTGTGGATAGAGAAAAACGCTATACCCGCAAACGCGGCCTCAAAGGCGCCTCTGCCCCCGGTCGAATTTCCATATAACACAGGTTGCCGCGTAAAACACCCAAAATGGGGAATCGGCGTTATCAGGGATTGTTACGGCGAGAAAAACGACATCAAGGTAACGGTAAATTTCCCCGAAATAGGGGTAAAGCGACTAGCGCTGAAGTACGCAAATCTGGAGAAAATATAAGATGGCAGATAAGATAACAGAAAGGGACGTAACTCACATAGCCGCACTGTCCCGCCTAAAGTTGAGCGCTTCCGAAACAGGGATGCTTGGCAGACAATTAAACGATATCTTGTTGTACATCGAAAAACTCAACGAACTCGACACCACCGGCATTGAGCCGACATCACATATCCTTCCTCTGAAAAATATCTATCGTGAAGACCACACTGAGACACCACTTGACAGAGACGCCGCCCTCTCAAATGCCCCCGATAAGACCGAACGCTTCTATAAAGTAGCCCGAATTATCGAATAACAATCTAAGGATTAAAAACGAAGGGGGATAATCCCCCTTCACCCCGTAATCACGTACACGTTTTATTTATTTAATTTGGGCTGCCGCCGACAAGACGGGGGATTATCCCCTCGTTGGCGGCTTCGGTACTCCGGCTATGCAACTTCGCTTATTATCACTTAATTTCACACAAATATAATCTATTCTTAATCATTCCTTAATATTCCTGTAACAGCCCATCGTTTAATATATAGCATAAGTTTAATATACAGCATAAGTTTTTAATATACAGCATTATAAGCGTGCGTCGTTAGATTAGCGCGCTATTTCCTGACGGAAATGAGGAGGGAACATGTCAAGAATAGTCTGTGAGCGGTATGAAGGCCTTTCCGAGATTATAACATGCGGGAAATGTGAACACGTAAATGTGTGTGCAAGCTACAATGAGTACGTGGGTGCCGACCTTTCTCTGGTGTGTGAGCATTATTTGGACTATGTGTGATTGCCAATTCTGCCACGCAGGAAGCCTTTCTCTGGGGGGTCGCAACTTCCGCATTTCAGCTTGAGGGCTCCCCTCACGCCGACTGGTCGTCATGGGACACTATCCTCAGTGAAAGGCCTGAAATAACAAATCATTATGAACTGTACAAGAAAGATCTCGTCCTCCTTAATGACCTTGGGGTAAACGCGTACCGCTTCTCGCTCGAATGGTCCCGAATACAACCGCGTGAGCACATGTGGGATGAGCCGGCAATCAATCATTATTTAGAAATCATAGAGATACTTATAAAATACGGCATCAAGCCTATGCTGACCCTGCATCACTTTACTCACCCCCTCTGGTTTATAAAGAAATATCCCTGGCACGAGGATGAATCTGTGGATATATTTCTTGCCTATGTCAAGAGAATAGTTGCCGCGGTAAGCGACGTCAAATACTGGATAACCTTTAATGAACCCTATGTCCTCATCCTTGCAGGCTATTTTGAAGGGTGTATTCCCCCTGCGATGCACAATGTGCCGTTAGGAGTCAAGGCCCTTGTGAATATTCTCAGGGCGCACGCAGGGGCATATGAAATCATACATGCCGCATGTCCAAATGCGAAAGTGAGTGTCGCCCATAATATGGCCGCCCTTGCCCCATGGAATAAATGGAACCCACTGGATAAACTTCTTGCCCGTTTTGCGAGGCATTTTTATAATCAATCCCTGCTCGATGCCTTTGCCACCGGGTTGCTGAGAGTTAAATTCCCGTTTAAAGAAGAAATGCAATTTTCAGTTCCCATAAAAGGAAAACTCGACTTCTTTGGCGTGAACTACTACACAAGGATACATATGAGGTTTAATCCATTTAAAAAGATGGGTGTTGAGATGAGACACCTGGACATCGATGGCCACGGACTTACCGACATGGGGTGGGAGATATACCCGCGCGGACTTGAAAAGATGCTGAAGTTCGCTTCGACATTGAATATTCCCCTGATAATAACCGAAAACGGAATCGCCACAAAGGACAGCCACGAAAAAATTAGATTTATAAAAAAACATATCGACACAATAGAGCACTGTAAAAAAAGGCACGGATTGGATATAGGGGGCTATTTCTACTGGTCACTGATAGACAACTACGAGTGGCTCAACGGCCTCGACGCCCGCTTCGGGCTTTATAACGTCAATTTCGACACCCTGAATCGCAAACCCACAAACGCCGCCACATATTATTCTTATATCATAAAAAATAGAAAACTATGACCATTCAATAGAATCTTTATCATTAAACATTTAACCGTATTGTAATGTTACCTTCATTAACTGTAACACATGCTTCATAATGCTGTAATATTCATTCGTTATAATAGTTACAATATGATTAGATGTTATCAATACTGATATGTTGCTGTGTGATTTCCATATTCACACCACTTATTCCGACGGCTCGGTAGAGTTAAGGAAGGCAATAGATATTTTTGGACAGGCCGGCTTTGATGTAATAGCCATTACCGACCATGTGGTAAGCGGTGATAATTCATTTGGCAAACTCGCACATCGATTTAAATACTCTGTAACGGCCAACAACTTTAACCAATACATCTCCGACATAAAGGAAGAGGCCAAAAGGGCCTATGACAAATATGGTATGCTCGTCATTGCCGGCATTGAAATAACGAAAAACCGTCTTTCTGTCAATGACTCAGCCCACATACTAATTGTCGATGTCCAGGAGTTTATACCCGCATGTATAGGTTATGAAGAAATATTTCTTACAGCGAAGCTGCAGAAGGCCCTGATTATAGCCTGCCATCCACATTACATGTCAGGCACAGGCGACCGCGACACACTTTTTCTCTGGAATAACAGAGATAAATACGCCCGTTATATCGACGCATGGGAGATTGCCAACAGGGACGATGTCTTCAACGTTATAAGCCTGAAAAAGTATCCATATATCGCAAACAGTGACTTCCATAAACCGGGACATCTTTATTCATGGAAAACTCTTCTGAACTGCGATAAAAACATAGATTCCATAAAACAATGTATCCGGCATAATAAGGGTGTGGCTATTACACTTTTTAGAAATTAGGAAGGAGGTAAACACATGTGGGTTTTTACGGTAATGATAGTCATAGTAATCGTCTTGTATCTGCTTGAGGCACTTGCTGTCAGGTCTTATACGGCTTCCCCCAAGCCAGACAGCGGGCGGCTTGCGCGAACATTCCCCGCTATTTCAATTCTTAAACCACTCAAGGGTCTTGAGGATTGCTTATTTGATAATCTTGAGAGCTTCTGTAATCTTGATTATCCCGTCTATGAGGTAATCTTTACGCTTCAGGACCAGAACGACCCCGCTTATAAAGTAGCGAGGAAAATCAAGGATAAATACCATTCTAAGGATATCTCTATTGTCATCGAACATTGTGACGCAGGATTGAATCCCAAGGTGAATAATCTGATACCGGCATATAAAATAGCCAAATACGGCCTTATACTTATCAGCGACAGCAATGTCCGCGTGGAAAAAGACTACTTATCTGACATTTCCCATCACATGGACGACCCGTCTGTCGGGCTGGTAAGCAATATTATAAGGGGAGTAAGCAGCCGTTCATTTGGGGCCGCCATGGAAAATCTTCACCTGAATTCATTTGTCGCCGGCAGTGTCTGCGTCTTAGATAAATATCTTGATATGCCGTGTGTTGTTGGGAAATCGATGCTCATGCCAAAGGATACCCTTGAGGCCATTGGCGGCTTTACCAGCGTTAAGGACTTTCTGGCCGAGGACTACATAATCGGCCAGAGAATCCATGCGCTTGGAAAAAAGGTTATTCTTTCCAATCACCTTATTAATAACGTCAATGAATACTGGAGTTTAAGGCGTTTTATTAACCGGCATACAAGGTGGGGGAAGCTAAGATGGCAAATCGGAGGCGCTAAGTACCTCTCTGAACTATTTACTAATGCCGTATTTATGGCCTTCATTCTTATGCTTATTATGCCGGTGTCAACTGCATCCGTTTTGTTTGCGGCGGCAGTTAGTTCGCTTAAGATTGCCCACGACATGTACATCGGGACAAGGCTTCGTGCCGGGATGAGCCCCTTGCTGTATTTGTTATCCCCGGTCAAGGATCTCATCATAGGGTTTATTTGGTTTGTGCCGATTTTCAGCAACACCGTCAACTGGAGAGGCAACAGATATATCATCGGCAAAGGTTCAGCCTTATCGCCAATGCCGGAGACCGGCTTGTGGTTATTGATATACAAACTATTAAAGAATTAAAGAAGACGGGGGATTATCCCCCCGTTGGCGGCTTCGGTACTCCGGGTACAGGCTGCGCCGCTGTAAATTAATACCACCTGATTTCATATAAATATAATCTATTCTTAATCAATTCGTCATATTCCTGTAACAGCCGATCATTTAATATATATAGCATACAACGGTTGGGAAGTAAAATTATAAAAGTCATCAAAAGAGGAGTACAAACAGGGTGAGATGGTTATTTAGTATGGTAGCGAGTCTGCGTTTGATGGTTGTACTTGCGGCTGCCGCGTTTCTGCCGCGGGATATCCTGACAGACTATAGGAGAGAACATGTCAAGAATAATATGTGAGCGGTACGAAGGTCTTTCCGAAATTACAACCTTCGGGAAATGTGAGCACGTAAATGTGTGTGCAAGCTACGAGGAACACCTGGAAGCTAAGATTTCCAGCTGCTGGAAGTGTGAGCGCATAAAGGTGTGTGCTTGCTACGTGGAACACTTGAAAGACGAAATTTTCATGGTGTTTGAGCGTCATTTGGAGTATGTGTAAACCGCTAAACGTGGAGGAAACAATGAGATTTTGTGATAACTGTAATTCCCAACTTGTACTTAAACGTGCGTATTTCGTAGGTAATGTGTATTCATGTGTAAAATGTGAAATTAATTACTTTTTCCCCAAAGTCTGGTATTTTTCTGAAGAGGGAAAGGAACGGACAGGCAAAGCCCCTGCCATGGTTTGTATGGAACAATGAACATCGTTTGCATGGAATAATGAACATCATGAAGGAGGCATACGTATGAAAATGAAATGGACACTGGATGATATGTTAACTAAAAAACCAAATGATTTCGACTTAGGCGACGAGAGAGAACATATATACAGGTTAATAGACTCTAATGCCTTAACGATACACTTCCAGCCCATCTATTCGTCGAAAGATGGAAGCGTATATAGCTATGAAGCCCTTACCAGACTGATCAGGACTTCGTCTGAGCTCAACATAGGCGAGTTGTTTGAAAGGGCTAAGGCTACCAACACACTGTCTCTATTGGATTCGGCGTGTCAGGAAAATGCACTCGTAAAGGCGTCTCAAGCGGGTATCAGCAAAACCGATGCGTATCTATTCATAAACATCTGCCCCGAAACGATCACGGATAACCCCGGATGGTGTGAGATTACTGACCACTATATAAGGGAATGGGGGTTGTCAAAAGATAAAATTGTCCTTGAAATAACCGAAGAAAGCGCTATCTCAAACTACGACGTGTTCAATAAAGTCGTTAGGAAGTTTAAAGAAACGGGCTATAAGATTGCAATAGATGATTTCGGGGTGGGATATGGCGGTTTAAAGATGCTGTCAATCATTGAACCAGATTATGTAAAAATAGACAGGCATTTTATATCCGACGTGGATAAGGCCCTTATTAAGCATAATCTGGTTGACGCCATTACAACCGTATGCCACAGGCTTGGAATAAAGGTTATTGCCGAAGGTATAGAAACCGAACAGGAACTTAAACATGTTATGAACATGGGCATAGACTTGTTGCAGGGGTTTTATCTGCAAAGACCCGCCCCCGGCTTAAACGATCAGGCCAAAGTAGAAATTTGCTCGTTGCAGGGAAAGAAACCGGATAATTACGGCAATTTTCCTGAATCTGTATTCGTAGGCGATATTGCAGTGAAGAGAGACTGCCTCTGCCCGGATAGTTCTTTGATGGAGGCATTTAATACTTTAATAAGTAATAGTGAGTTTAGATGTATGCCTGTTATCGAAGACGAAAGGATTTTCGGGATAATCAACAGGCAAAGGTTTTTAGAAAATCAGATGCTGGGCAAGTGCGGCTATGGCAGCGCCCTCAACTACCGTAAGAGGGTCAAGGACCTGATGGAAACGCAGTTTCTCGCGGTAGAGGGGAATGTTTCCATTGAAGACGTTGCGAGGATGATAAGATTAAGGAGGGTTGAATATCTTTATGACGATGTCAGTGTGACAAAAAATGGAAAATATCTTGGTTCTGTCACTATAAGCGAACTGTTAGCGGCTGTAACCGAAAAATCCATATCTCTTGCCAGGAACGCCAATCCGCTTACGGGGCTGCCCGGCAATAAATCTATCTCGGAGGAGATAAACAAAAGACTTACCCAAAACATACACTTCGATATTTGCTACATAGACCTCGATAACTTTAAACCATACAACGACAATTACGGGTTTGAGAAAGGCGACTGCGTACTCAGGACGCTGGGGCAGATAATCGAGGAAACCGTGAGGGGACAGCAGCACGATTTTAATTTCATCGGGCATATCGGAGGGGATGATTTTATCCTCCTTGCCCATCCTAACAAATCGATGACGCTTTGCAATATGCTGATTGAGAGTTTTAAGTCAAAGCTCAGGGAATTTCACGGCGAAGACGACTACGAAAGAGGATATTATGAATCGGTAAGCCGGAAAGGACATCCAGAGAGATATCATCTGTTGTCCTTGTCGATTGGTGTGGTAAGTACCGAGATATATAAAATAGAATCCTTCGCGCACCTGGCATCCATAGCAACGGACGTCAAGAAGGCAGCTAAGTCAAAAGAGGGGTTTTCGATTGTCAGAGACAAGAGGATGAACTGCGGGCAAGACCCCGTGGATGACAACAGTGACAATGGCCGCTTAGATGGATGAGGTAAGGCAGCTCAACTTTTATTACCCGGGCGGTACACATGCCCTGAAAAACATAAGCATTCCCATACACTCACACGCCATAACGGCGCTTATAGGGCCGTCGGGCTGCGGCAAGACGACGCTGCTGAGGTGTTTTAACCGGATGCACGACCTCTACCCCGGTAACCGCTACGAAGGGGAGATATTGTTTAATGACGTAAATATCCTCGCGCAAGACACAGACATAATTGAGCTGCGCAGCCGCATAGGGATGGTATTTCAAAAACCGACCCCATTTCCTATGTCGATATATGAAAATGTTGCCTATGGGCTGCGGCTTAGGGGAGTAAAAAAACGCAGTGAACTTGACGGCCATGTCGAGTTTGCCCTTAGACAAGCCGCCATTTGGGAGGAGGTCAGACACAAACTCCACGTGAGCGCCTACACGCTCTCAGGGGGGCAGCAGCAGCGCCTCGTCATAGCCCGCGCCCTCGCCGTTGCACCGGAAGTGCTGCTTTTTGATGAGCCTACCTCGGCTCTTGACCCCATCTCTACATCCAAAATCGAAGAGCTTGCCGTTGAATTAAAAGAGACCGTTACAATAGTAATAGTCACACACAACATGCAGCAGGCCGCAAGGATGAGCGATTACACAGGATTTATTATGCTTGGCGAGCTGATAGAATTTGACGAAACTCCAAGGGTGTTCACATATCCCTCCAATAAACTGACGGAGGATTATATAACCGGCAGGTTCGGCTGACGCCAATAAGGGTACCCCAACGCAGCCGTTAGCCGGAGTACCGAAGCCGCCAACGAGCGGCAGCCCAAATTAAATAAATAAAACATGTGCGAGAATACGGGGTGAAGGGGAGTTACTCCCCTTCGTCTTTAATTCTTACCTATGATAAGTTATTTTTCTGGTGTTTAATTATCTGGCCTTCTACCATGTAGATGACCATTTCGGCTATGTTTGTTGCGTGG
>JADFXO010000082.1 GCA_015233485.1 Nitrospirota bacterium | reverse complement strand
TGTTGGCGTTCTTAATGGCCTGTTTGGTATTCGTGATGACGGGATGGGTGCAATCTGTTTTGAAATTGACAACGGTAAAGTTCTCGGTTTCAAACTAACTCCGCCCACCGAAGAAAAATAAGGAAGGTTTGATATATGACTAATAAATATGTTGCTGTTATAACGCCGATGAGGAATGCCAAAGATACGATTTTACTTGCTATGCAATCAGTTGCATATCAGTCTGTAGGGTATGGAGGTGTAAAGCATTTTATTTATGACGATGCAAGCTGCGATAAATCGTCCGATAGTGTTCGTAATTTTATTAAACTGAATCCTTTGTGTAATATTTCCATTGTAGAAAATTCTGGAATTCAAAAGGGTCAAAGCCACGGAAGAAACGAGCTTATTTCGCGGGCTTTGTCTGAAGGGTATCAGTATATTGCGTTCCTTGACGCTGATGATGTGTGGAACTTCGATCACCTCGAAGTTAGTAGAGAAAATGTTTTTACCTGTGATGTATCGTATAGTATACCCAAAATAACAGATGGAATAAATGTGCTCAAACCATACGGTATTACTGTGCCTAAAGTTTTTATCGGGAAGCAGCTTGAGCTTAACAATTACATTTGGATTTCTGGAGTTATGGCAAGAGCTAAATGCTTTCGAGACGAAGAATTTGACAGTAATCTTGATAGTATTGAAGATTGGGATATGTGGTATAGACTTTTTAAGCGTAGCAGAATTTTTAAATGTACAGGAAAGCAGACCTTCAAGTACCTTGTAAGAAAAGGTGGCAGTGCTGCAATGGGTGGTAGTAAGCTTGATCTATTGAGAAAAAAACACGGATTCAAGCTCAACGGAATTAAGTTGAACCTTGCATGTGGTGACGATTATCGTGAAGACTATATAAATGTTGATTTTTTCCCAAAACCGGGAGCAAAGATTGATTCGGCTTTCGATGTGAAAATTATACCGTATGAAGATAACTCGGTCGATGAGGTAAGGGCTTCGCATATCATTGAGCACTTTGATTTCCATGAAATTCCAAAGATTCTTGAAGAATGGTACAGAGTATTAAAACCGGGAGGAAAGTTGTTCATTGAGACGCCAGATTTTCTTGAATCGTGTAGAGCGTTTGTAAGTGGAGATGAGAATTTCAGGATACTTCTTTACGGACATTTTTTTGCAATGCCTTGGGAAAATGCTGGAATGGTTCACAAGTTTCTTTTCACCGAAAACCAGTTGAGAACAAATCTTGGATGGGCGAAGTTTAGAGACATGAGAAGGGTTGAGCCTCAATCTTGGTATGTTCGACCCGACACGTACAAGTTATTCCTTGCAATGGAGGCCATAAAGTGAAGATCAGAGTAATTGCTTGCTGTTTGAATGAAGAGGAAATGCTGCCCCATTTTCTTGATTATTATGGTCATTATGTGGATGAAATAGTGATCTATGATGGTGGAAGTACGGATTATAGCCATGAGATAATTCGTGCTTTTCCAAAGGCGAAGCTAATTATCGACAAGCATGAGAAAATGGATGAAAGAAAACTGACAGGAATAAGGAATGAGGCTTATAAGGCCGACAGATACAAATGGGATTGGCAGATAGTGGTTGATGTTGACGAGTTTCTATATCATCCGATGTTTCGAGCCACTCTTGCTGATTACAAGCTAAATTTTGTGTCTCTCCCAAAGATTGTCGGATACGATATGTATAGTAAGGAGTTTCCACCATTTGTTGCAGATAAAAATATTTTTGATTTTGTGAAGAAGGGGAGACGAAACGATCAGTGGCAGAATAAAAGGGTAGTTTTTGACCCAAGAAGCGTAGATATAAATTATGGTCTTGGTTGTCATACATGTAGCCCAACTGGGTATGTAAAAGAAAGTGACAACGCTGATTTAAAGTTATTACATTTTAACTATGTTGGGTATCAGCATTTTATCAAGCGGCACAGGTTCAATGCCGAAAGAATGAGTGTTTTCAATAAAGAACATAATTTGGCGTATCATATTCCGATGTTTGCAAAAATGACAGAAGATGAATTCAACAAGAAGGTAGATGATGAAGCAAAGGATATTATACTTTATTGACCATGTGTATTCTGAAATGAATTTGGATCAGAACTGTATAATTCACAACAAGGATTGGTTGAGTACACAGTTCGATATTCGTTTTGTAGTCAGAACAAATGGCCCAACGGAGATTCGTCACCGTGCAAATTTCAGTATATTCAGGATGAGTATATTTGAATCATACGAGCGAATGAAAGATGTTGTTTGGGATTTCCGACCAGATATTTTGCAAATTTTTGGCCCATTGTATCTTGGAGATGCGCGACGAATAATAAAGGATATGGCTGGGAGATGTAAGATAATTCAGCATTATGCTGGAGGGGTTGCCGAGGCTTATTGGACACCAGATGTTGATGTTTTGATTGTTGACACGGTTCAAAGAGAAGCATTTTCCCATGTCCCAAGAGATAAAATGGTGACAAGAAACCAATGTTGTGATATTGATTTTTTTAAGCCGATTGTTTCTGATTATAAATTTGACTGCATCATGGCGGGAGGTTTTTATGCCTCAAAGGGTCAGGATATTATAGTTGATATTTTCAAAGATACACCGATAAGTGTTCTTTTTGCTGGTGCGCAAAAATCGAATACCGGAGAGACGACACAAGAGTTTATAAATACCATAAATTATTACAATGGGTTAAAGAACAAAAAACTTTCTGCGTGTTTTCAAGACTTTGTTCACCCTTCAAAAATGCCGGATATTTACAATTCGGCAAATGTATTTGTATGGGGTTCACGTTGGTCTATCGAAAACCCTATTACTCTCACGAACCGTTCAGTTGTTGAGGCGGTAGCTTGTGGGTTGCCGTTCGTTGCTTTCAGACAGACGTTTCAGAATTCAAATTTTGTGAAAGATGGCGTGAATGCTATTCTGGTTGACAACGACAACGACTTCTGGAGATCAGTAATAACTCTTGTGGAAGACGATTCCTTTAGATTAAAGTATTCTCAGGCAAGCAGACAGATAGCAATTGAGGAGCTTGACTTCAAAAAATGGCACGACCAGTTTTACATGGATTTGTACGGGAGTATTTTGAGATGAGGCGAATTCTCATAGCGATTTTACTATTGTCTTGTTCCCCAAAATATGTAATAGAGGTCAGGCAGTATGGGCTTGAAGAAGCGGTGGCGGAGTCTAATTTTGATATTTTGAAAATAGATACGGTGAAAAATGATCTTGGTGGGGTTGTTAAAGAAGTTACTTTTAAAAGGATGGTAAAGTGAGGGCTTCGATAATTATTCCGACATATAACAATGTTAATGTGCTAAAAGATTGTCTTGACAGTATTTTAGCGAACACAGACCTCTTCAATAAGGAGGTAATAGTTGTTGCTAATGGGTGTACTGACGGCACAAGGGATTTTTTAAAGTCTACGCCGAAAGAGATACGATTGGATTGGCACAATGATCCACTTGGGTATGTTGGCGCAGTAAACACTGGTCTTCATAAAGCGTCGGGGGAATATATTGTTCTTCTGAATGACGATATAGTGATGCTTGATAACAACTGGTTTCCTATGCTATTAAGGCCATTTGAAGAGAATGTGGACTGTGGTATCACTGGCCCGTCAAAGTGGTGGAGATTCGGGTATCCACTCATTGCTTTCTGGTGTGCCATGTTCAGGCAGGACGTATTGAACAAAGTAGGTTATCTTGACGATATTTTTAACCCCGGCAACGGTGAGGATATTGATTTTTGTATTAAGGTTTCAAAAATAGGAAAGAAAGTTATTTCCACACCGATAGATTATAACTGTGAAGAGGAGATCAAAGACCCGACAGTTACGATGTTTCCGATCAACCATTTGGGTGGAATGACATTCGGGCGAGAGCATGAGAAAACAATGATGTTAAGGATGAGGTCAGAGCAGATTTTAAAGGAAAGGTATTTATGAGTAATGAAATTAAAAATGATGTTGGAAAGATTGTTCACACAAATGTTCATGGTTGCTATATTGAAATAGGAGAGAACCACTTTTGTTTTCCGAGCTTCTGCCTGTTATTTCTCACTACCTCAAGGGTGGTCTTTTTGGACACGCCCCGAGTGATATTGGGTAGAAGTTTATTTATATCACAACGAAAGAAATTAAGGCGATAGAGAAATTTATCTTTGATGTAAAGCCACTGGTAAAAACAGACGTTGATTACACTACTGGTGTTGGTGGTGTTAATGCTAAAAATATAGCATTTGTTCCAAAGGAATAGATATGCCAATAGGAAATTTGCCTGACAAAAATGATAAAAGTCGAGCTGTTGTTGGTTTGGTGACAAATTCTGAAGTTCGAATTCTTATTTTAAACAGGCCAGTAGACCCATCTTCAGGAGACGAGCTTCTTGGAGCTGGGTACATTATCGAAGAGTTCGACTTTCGTGATCCAGAAATGATTAGAAATGGGGTTATCGCAAAGCAAATGGCGCGAGCGATAGAAGGGGCAAGAAATGTTGGTTTTGAACAAGGAAGGGCGTTCGTAAGAGACGCTCTAGGGATAAAAAATGAAAGAAAGAACAAGTGATGGAAGCGTTGTTTGCCCAAAGTGTAGGGGACAAAGGGTTTCAACTCCCGACTCAAGGGTTACTACTTTTTGGGGTCAGGAATGTATAAGAAGAAGAAGGGTATGTAGCTCTTGCGGTTTCAGGTGGTCAACAAAAGAGCTTCCTGCGGAGTTTCTTGATAAATTGAAGGAAAGTCTTGATGATATGGAAAGGGTTAAAAAGGCAATAATGGTTACATTGAATGATGAAGATTATTTAAGAAAACTTGAGGATGCCCGTGACATTAAGGAAGAGTTCAGAAGCGACAACAACAAGGAACCAGAGTAATGGAAATAATAAATCCTCAAAACGAATGGTGGGAGAAAAACGTAAAGTCAAGATACAATGAGTTTGTGTCGTGGCTTGGCAACAACCAGAATTCGACAAGATTATGGATAAAGGATTTTATTATTAATAATGGTGTCAAGAGTATTCTCGATACTGCATGTGGCCCATGCATCGACTACGAGGTTCTTAAGCCAACTTGCATTAAGTATTCAGGTATTGATTCAACCTCTGTCCTTGTTGATATGGCGAAGTTAAGAGGCATTGATGTTAGTCATGGGAACATCGAAGAACTGCCATTCAACGACAACTCGTTTGACATGGTGTATGGTAGGCATATTCTTGAGCACCTTGAGTATTATGAAAAAGCTATCAAAGAGTCTGTTCGTTGTTCAAAGAAATATGTGGCGTACACATTTTTTCTTGAGCATAAGGATGAAGATATTTTCAGGGTAAACGAAGGAGCGTATGCAAATAGCTACAATTTGAATAAAATGAGAGATTTTATACAAAGCCTTGGATGTATGCCTTTGATGGTAAAATACCCTGTTTTTGGGAATCAGTCTATTATAATAATTGAAAAACATTCGGTAATGGATGTCAAATTTGTCGAAGGAGGAAATCATGGAAATAAGTGAAGATGGAGTAATAACTGGTATGTTGTTGAAGTGCGGAGTTCCTAATGCTAACGGCGTAGTTTATACCACCGAAAACACGAAAGAAGCGATAAAGGAGTTCAAGGCCGACAGTCTTTTTGGAACTGTTGGAAGTACAAATTTTGATGGGGTTGGCATTGACAGGTATTCGCATGTTGTTACAAAAATAGAAGAATGTGCTAATGGGGACATAGTTCTCGAAGCAAAGATTCTTCCAACACGTTATGGAAGTCTTTTAGAAAAAATGATTAAAAACAAAACCCCGTTACGGGTTGGACGCAGAGGTTCAGGAATAATCAAAGAAGTTGACGGTCAGAAAATAGTGACAGAGTACAAGCTTGTAGGTATAGATTTCCTTATTGATTAGGAGTTAATATGACTGTTCAAGAGCTTATTAATAATTTAAGGGGTTTTGGAGAACACTGCCTTGACAATGAAGTAGTGATAAAGGTAAGTGAAAGAGGTTTTCCTGCGACACCTGTTGTTTATGTAGAAAGTGTCGGCCCCGGCTTTGATTGGGATGACGGAAAAATGATACTTTATCCGAAGACACCAGTAATTAAGAAAGTTGAAGGGGAAAGAAACCAAAAGTAGGAGGTTAATATGCCAGTTCCGGTAACAGACGAAATTAAAGTCGGATTTGTGTCTTACCATGTCAAAGACGGCAAGATTGATGATCTGATGATATTGGATACTCTTGGAGGATACGAAGGAGAAACGGTTCAGAAGCTTATTGATGATGGATGGTCTTTTGTATCTGCAACAAGAAAATTTGAGCTTGGCGACCCCATTAATATAACCCTCCCCGGTTACTCGCCCGAGGTTACAAGGAGAGATAGAATAAAGTGCGAGCACTTGAATTCAAAGCCAGCGACGGGAAAATTTTGCCATGACTGTAACCAGTTTTTTGATCTAAAGGTTAAGGAGTAATGTATGGTAAGATTCAAAGCAGATTTTCCAGACGGTATTCCTGTAAAGGAACTTGGTTTTCTTGCTGATTTTGTGGCAAAGCATAATGGAAAGGCATTCTTCTTTGATGGAGAGCACTTTCCGACAATAAAAGATGTCAAAGCCGAAATTATTAAGTCCGGTAAAATAGACAAAGATGGGATTGGAATTAATTCTAATGAACATTGTATGGAGTTGTTTTACGAAGCTATAAAAAATTTAATCGAAAGGACAAAATATGCTTGATGGCGCACCAGTAGACAAGGAATCAGATGGTATGTTTGTCGTTGTCAGGGGAAATCTTGAACCGACATCGAGTAAGAAGTGCCATTATCTTCTTTCTGAAGCAATGGAAGAGGCAGAGCGTCTTGTTAAAAAAGAAGGTGCATCGTTTACTGTGTATAAGTTTGAAGAAAAGGGAACGTGTTCGCCTACTCCTGTTCCGGTAGAATGGAAAATGGTTAAAACGGGTCATGGAATAACCGGATGAAAGGAATGGTATGCCGAGAAAATTGATTATGTGGGTTTCTGGAATGTTGATAATGATGTTTTTGCTTATCACCGCCATCTGTTTTGCTGGGCAGAAGATAGGAGCATAATGGATAAAAAAGAAACAATGTTGCAGTTGATTGAGGATGTGAGCGAAATAACTTGCGATCTTGACAGAATAATGAAAAGAGTGTCAAAGCTCATCCCTCGTATCGTACAGCTTGGAAAAGAAGATATTACAAAACAAGATAATGATGAAAAAAATGATAAGCAGATATTAATGGAGGTCTAATGGAATATACGCGATTTTGTCCTTCAACTATCGACAAAGAAAGTACCCTCACTTGGCCGGGGTGTCAAAGTGTTGGCAGACAAAAGACGGTAAGTACGAAATAATGTATGATGAGGTAAACGGGTTCAGACATTTGAGAATAGGTAGAATTGACGATCAGATGATTCACTGTTTTATGGATATGCAGGAAATCAAAAATGATCTTTGGGGAGTAGATACTGTAGCAGTTGAAGTTTATCCCGCAAAAGCTGATTTGAAGGACAGGAGTAACACGTACCATTTGTGGACATGGAATGGTATTAGGGTTCCAAATTTGATGGAGTTGTATATGTATAAGGAGTGATTATGCAAGATATTTGTGTTCAAACGATAGGAAGATGCATAGTCGTAGCTGTTCCATCTGTTGATTGGGCTACTATTATTTTCCCCTTCCCGTTTGATGGAACAAAGCAGATTTCAGGGAGATTAGATTATTTGATTTCAATAATTGAAAAAGATCAAAGGAGGAGAGTATGCAAGATTCAGAAAGAGTGATAGCTGATTTGGCCGATACGGTCAACACGATGTATGATGATCTGCGTGATGCAAGAGCAGATTTCAAGGTTCAGCTTCAACTGAAGGATGTCGAGATAAAGACCCTGAAGGATAAGTTGAGATTTGCTGAAGATACAATAGCACAGTATCGGAAACCAAAACTACAACCGATTGCACGAAGGAGATAATATGTTTTGCAAGCATAAATGGGAGCAATTAACAAAAGAGGTAATTCCGGCCCCCGATTGAACGTATGGGTTCTTTAGGAGCCAAAGCCTCTATTTCGATATGGATGTTTAAAATAACCACTATTATTTTGAAATGCAAGAAATGTGGAAAGCTGGATAAAACTATAGTTCAAAACCCATGAATACGTATGCATTCAATTGCATGTTACCAATTTATAAAACATACTAAATTTATGTTTTGTAAGGGAGAAATACCGCTGATTTTTGCTCTCATTTGTATAACAAAACAATAACATTAATTTGCTAAAGCTATAAGTTAATTTTGCGCTATTTTCTTTTTGTTATATAATATGTATAGGTGAAAGCGCCAGTTTTTCCACTATGTTTTGCCCATTTTTAAAAATGATGAATATAGAGAAGATATAGAGTAGGTTTTGAAGATAGAAGTATTATGCAATTTATTGTCAGATAACAAAACAACGAGCCAGATAACAAAACAATATAACAAAACAATATAACAAAACATAAAGCCCAGCCCATAGTTTAAATAAAGTTTCCAACAATAGGAATAGTTTCTAATGTAGTATTATAAAAAACATGGTTTTCCAACTATTTGTACTATAAAAACATAGTTTTCCAACCCCATGCCACCTATCACCTATAGCTTTTTCGGAATTCTCAGGTAGTTCACCGAGTGTTTTATTTTGTGTTGTGTAGTGTTAAAACACTGTTACTTATTAAGATGGCTGTGTCACCTATAGTGCTGGTGTAGAGTTATACGAAAGCAGGGTGGGTGCCAAACCAGTAAAGTGCGTGTAAAAATATGTGCTGTAGTGAAAATAACTATTGACAAAACTTCTACTTTATATTATATTATACATGAATGAGATAACAAAACAATAAAGGAGACGTTCTTATGAAATACAGAATCGAACTCCCCGGACAAGAAGCGAAAGTCGTCGAGAACATCAGTTTTGAGATTTTAAGCAAGAGAGTAACTTCTCTCGGCGGCAATATTTTCCCGGTGTATGAAAAAGACCCGTTGAACGAAATCCGTAACGAAGTTTTAAAAACTGTGAAAGAGCGGGAGCTTTGTGCTGCATAAAGAGCGTGAGATCAAAAATAACTATTGACAAAACACTCTTTTATATTATATTATATATAAGAACAACGAACGAAAGAAGGGTCGAATGAGCTGTGAACTTGATGAAGATACCTTTATACCAGAAAGTGTCGAAGACGAAGCCTCTGGTATCTCAAAAGAGCCGATGAAAGCCGGGAGTTCGGTACTGGCCGAGTTTTTCACCTCTGGCAAAATGGCGAAAGAGTATGTTTCCTAAAAATTTAAGGGGTCGGGTATGATGAAGGTAAAATTTTCCTCTCCAAATGGTGTTGTGAAGATTCTTGACAACACCTCAGAAATGATGTTGGCGGCACTTCCTGCCGGATGGAAGGCCGAGATAATTGATGAGGTTAAAGAGTTGAACGAGATGATGAACAAAGACAGAGTACCGGAATGGATTCGGTGCCAACCCTCTTCTTACATGAGAAACATCGAACAGCCCTTTTCTTACTATGACAGAGAGAAGGAAGTTGTGGAAGACGAGGACGCCGACAAAAAAGTGACCGAGGAACATGTATGAACGACAAACTTCCTGCGCCAGAAGTAGAAAATCCAGAAACTTCTGTCAAGAGTGCCCTTGAATACAAACCTCTTACCCTTACCAAAGTTGGTGCCAAAGAATTCATCCAGCGCAAGTTATCGACGAGCGAAAAATGGGCATACAAAGCGCTTTTGGAGGTTTATGCTCTTCAAACAGTGGATGAAAAGGAGAATGCGGAGACGAAATATGTGAACAGAGTTGGTTTCACTGGTGTGGACGCGAAAATTCTTACTTCTTTTGCCACTCAATTGCGAAGAAGAGGTTTTTTGACGGCAAAACAGTTAATAATTCTGTATAAGAAAATGCCAAAATACTGGGAGCAGATTTTTAATGTGTCCAACAAGGACAAACTTTCAAAGCTGATGGGAGCGTCTGTATGAAATACCTAATCGAAGTCCCCGGCGAAGCGAATCGGGAGCTGGTGTCGTATCCCACTTTAAATATTGCCGCAATAAAGAAGGGGATTACGGCGCGTGGAGGTACTGTTACCGTGATCGACGACACTCCTGATGCAATACCAAGGGCGATTCGTACACCGTACACTTCGTATGAAGACACCGCCCCGAAATACAGTTGGACGCCATCTGGACGTCCACCGTCAAGACGCACGGAGATTTATAATTCGCCACCTATAAGGAAAAAGCCCAAGGAACCGGATTTGTTAAACGCTTTTTCGGGTCAGGGAATTCAGGAATTACGAATTTCAGCATTAAAGAAAGCAAGCGGCACCTCATAAACAAAGGAGGCTGTTATGAAAAGCCTTAAAAAAAACACAGTAAGCTGTTTTCGTAGTGAACTCGGTGATATAAGCACGGAGTATATTTTTGGAACTCTCACTGATGCGCGCGCTCTTAAAGAAACCGTCGAAGCCCTCAAAAAAATTCCCTCTGTTGATATGAAAGATGTTAATTCGGTTCTTGAAAAACCAACCACCGACTTTAATAAAATGATGGAGCTGATGAAAAAATATTCCTGAAAATATGCGCTCCATGAAAAATAACTCTTGACAAAACCCTTTCATTATATTATATTATATATGAGAAACGAAGACAACATTAAAAGAAAGGGTCGGGTTATGAAAAACAACCAGTACACCGTTAAAAAGTCAAAGATGGCTAAAATGGCTCTTGCGCTTTCCGATATTGCCATGAAGTACCAGATGCTTTTCAAAATCGCCGGTGAAAAGGCGTACCTTATGGTTTCAAACATGATGGACGAGAAAAATCTCGGGTTTGAACCCGCAGTGGACGCCGTTCTTGCGAGCTACTAAATAACACATCTCGGAGATGATTTTTCAAGACTGGAGAGTTTTTATGAATATTCACCGAATGCCAAGCCACCTGACCCGCTGGATTCCGGCTTTAAAAAGAGTGGCTGAGTCGTTCGGTGTCACGGTAAACTACACACTGGCTGCGGAAGTTGTTTTTGCGGCGGAAGCCCAGTATCAAAAACTTTACGCCCGAATGAATCCACTGAATAGGGACGAAATTTTCGCCAATTGCCTGAAAATGGTGTTTAAAAACAACCTTGACAGTATGGCGAAGAGAAAAGCGGAGATCAAAAAGACATTTGTGAGTGAATGGGTTCAGCCAAAGTTGAAAATTCTTAAGGAGGAACTGCGATGAAGCTTGGTCGTGAATACGCAGTAAAAATGTACAAATACAGATCATCCTCGGACACGAGTGTGGTTTACGAGGTTCTGGTGTATCCTGATGGTTCTGATGTTTCGGTTTCCTGTAACTGTTGCGGGTGGACTCGTCGAATACAACCTGATGGTTCCAGAAAATGCAGACACACCCTTGATGTTACACATCATGATGGAAGAAGCGCTATAGGTTTTGAGGATTTAGAAACAGGACTTTTTGAAACAAGAAAAGTTGTTTCCGAGGAAATCATTGCCCGAACAGTTGTTGCTGCTGGAACTGAAACCCTTGATGCCAAAGTATCAAGAGTGTTTGGTGACTTGCGTGGGTATGGGTTTATTGCATTACAAGGTGTTACGAATACAAAGAGAAGGGCAATTGAGTTTTTGACTAAAAAGGCCGATGAAGTCAGCGCAACAGGTGTTCCAGTTACCGGCATGGTTTGGATAGACAGAGACACAAGGCGAAAAATCAAAAGACACGATATGTTCTTAGGGCGTATTATAGTCAAAAGTTTTTATGTTGGGTATGCCCCCTATAGAGATACAATAGAAGGAGATGTAGCTGAATGGGTAAAGGAGGTTTTTGACAACAATGATTTTGTATGTGTAGAATATTCCTTAAAAAACACTCTTGTTGTGAAGACTGTATAATATAGAAGGAGATGTCGTTGAGTTCCCCGTGCTGGCTCGACTCCAGATTGAACTTGACGGCATTTCTTTTTGTATTTTAAGCTTGACAAATTTTTAAAAAACGTTATTTTATATTATATACATAGATCGGCGCAGCCCGATCCGGCAAAGCCTGCACGATACCCGATCCGGGAACAACCTGTGAATTTAAGCAAATAAACAGGTGCACTCACATGCACAAGAAGAGATGACTAACAGGAGATTCAAATAGGAAAAAATAAGTACATCTATACCTTGTACATAGTCTACAGTTTTTCCGCCCAGATTATTATACTAAACAAGCCGTCATTAGCCAAACAAAGCCAAATAAGCTCGAAATTTAGTTTAGAAAGCATGTTTTTAAGTTAATTCTGTAACAAATAATACTTGACA
>JADFXO010000081.1:1560-12392 GCA_015233485.1 Nitrospirota bacterium | reverse complement strand
ATGTCTGAGCTGATTGAAGAGCGTACCGGCGCAAAGCCCGGCTCTATGGGAGGCGCCTTTAAGCTTAACCCTCGTGTTGATGACATACCAGAGGCGTGCAGCATTGATATAAATGGCATAAAGCTGCTGGTTATGGGTAAATCTAAGGAGGCGGCGTCGGGGTGTTATTGTCCTGAGAACGTGTTCTTAAAGCGGCTACTGAAACACATCATTTTAGACCCGGATATGGTGGTTATCGTTGACATGGAAGCAGGCATAGAGCATCTCACGCGCGGGACTGCCGGGGCGGTTGACGCCTTTATCGTTGTCGTTGAACCAGGCTCAAGAAGCCTTCAAACGGCGCGCACAATCAAAGGGATGGCAAACACCCTGGGCATTAAGGATGTCTTTGTGGTAGCAAGTAAGATAAGGGATACCGCGGATATAGATTTCATTGAAAAAAACATTGAAGGCATGAATCTCATCGGATATATCAGCTTTAACGCGGACATAGTACAGGCAGACATAAACGCAGCACCTCCGTTTCTTCACGCCCCCAACGCGGTCGTTGAGGCCGATATGATCAAAAAGTCCATAGAAGAGGCCACCGCGCGATGATTGCGGTAGAAAACGAACAGGCCGCAAAGGCGTCTCTGCGAATGGAGGCCATAAGGGTGCGGGATTCTATCGACCCCGAAATCAAAAGGCTTAAAGACAAAGAGATACAGAATAATTTATTTAAAACTGAAGAGTTTATCAAAGCCAAATCGGTCATGTTTTTTGCCTCTATCAGGAGTGAACCCAACACGCTGGAGATGATTCAATCCGCGTTAAATATAGAAAAGACAATCGTCCTGCCGCGCGTTAATCTAAAGACGCGTGAGCTTGAGCCGTATTCGGTAACAGGTCTGCATGAACTCGTCTTAGGATATATGGACATACCGGAGCCGCTCCCCGAGCGGCGGGTGTGCGCCGATGACATAGATATTATAGTCATGCCTGGCCTTGCCTTTGACAAGTCGGGCGGGCGTATCGGCTACGGCGGCGGCTACTATGACAGGCTTATTAGCGCCATAAAAAAACAGCACCCCCCTGTGCTTGCCGCTATTGCCTATACGCAGCAAGTCGTGGAACATGTGCCCGTAATGAGCCATGACGTGAGGGTGGATATGATTGTAACCGACGCCGGTGTTTTATATTGCAGAGGGGAAAGCGCCGCTTGAATAAGCAAAAGATAGAGGAAGGCATACGTCTCATCCTTGAGGGTATTGGAGAGGACATCACAAGGCCGGGGCTGTGCAGCACGCCGGAGCGTATCTCTGCCATGTATGAGGAGATACTTTCGGGGCGCGAGACCTCAATAGAGGAGATCCTGCGCCCTATTGAGGGCGAAAGCCATGAGGAGATGGTAATACTTAAGGACATAAGTTTTTATTCTATGTGTGAACACCACCTGCTGCCTTTTTTCGGGTTTGTAAACATAGCCTACATACCCACCGCGGGTAAGATAGTGGGCATCGGGTCGCTGGCAAGGGCGGTGGATATACTGGCCAGACGGCTTCAGGTGCAGGAGAGGCTTACTACGGAGCTTGCCGATTTGATAATGGCAAAACTCCGGCCAAAAGGCGCTATGGTGATTATAGACGCCGAACACCTGTGCCTTAGTATGCGCGGCACAAAGAAAAACGGCGCAAGGGTAGTAACATCGGCAGTTCGGGGTATTTTTAGAAGCAAACAATCAACCAGAGAGGAAATGCTCGCTCTCATTAAAAAATAATCTCAAGGAGGGTTTAGTGTCGGCAACTATAATTGATGGAAAGAAGGTAGCGAAGGACATAACGGAGGCGTTAAGGCAGGAAGTGGAGGCGCTAAAGGCAAAGGGTGTGGTGCCAGGCCTTGCGGTTGTGCTCGTCGGTGAGAATCCGGCGTCGAAAAAATATGTATCAAGCAAGGAAAAGATGTGCGAATCGTTGGGAATCAAAAGTATGGGCAACAAGATACCGGAAGATAGCACCCAGAAAGAGCTTATGGAGCTTATAGACAAGCTGAACAACGACCCAAAGGTTCACGGCATCCTCGTCCAGCTGCCCCTGCCCAAACACCTCAACGAAAAGGAAGTCATGCACGCAATCGCCACGTCAAAAGACGTTGACGGTTTCGGGCCGGACTCACTAGGAAGGCTGGTGCTTGATGAGCCGGGCTTTTTACCGTGCACACCTCACGGCTGCATGTAACTCCTTGAGGCCTATGGAGTTGATCCCAAGGGCAAGCACGCGGTAGTAGTGGGAAGGAGCGTTATCGTTGGGAAACCCATAGCGCTGCTGCTTCTAAGGCAGCACGCCACGGTAACAATTTGCCACAGCAGGACGCCTGACCTGAAAGAGACCTGTCTGAGGGCCGACATCCTTTGCGCCGCGGTAGGCAAGGCCGAGATGATCAAGGGCGACTGGATTAAAGAGGGCGCCGCGGTTATTGACATAGGCATCAACGTCAAAGAAGACGGCAAACTTACCGGTGATGTGGAGTTTGAAAAGGCAAAGGAAAGGGCAGGTTTTATTACCCCTGTTCCGGGCGGCGTGGGTCCTATGACGATAGCCATGCTCATGTACAATACCGTTGAAGCCGCCAAGGCCGCCGTAAAATGAATAGCAAAATAAATACAAAGTGAGGACAACATGATTATCTCAAAAAGGAAGCCCCACGAGAAGCTAATGGAAAGCTTAAATAAATATAACAGTTTCTTTTTGGTCGGGTGTTCCGAGTGCGCGTCTCTTTGCGGGACGGGCGACGAGACCGCCATGAAGGCCATGAAAGAGGAACTGGAGCAAGAGGGAAAGACCGTTACCGGAATGTTGATTCCAAAGACGGGATGCCAGACACTTGGAACAAAGATAGAACTAAAAAGAGATAAGGAGGCCTGTGAGGCCGCAGACGCAATCATAGCAATGTCCTGCGGGGCGGGCACACAGTCCGCAGTTGAGATATTCCCTGATAAACCGGTCTATCCGTCAAACGACACCATGTTTTTGGGCAATATGACCAGATTTCAGATGTTTGACGAAAGATGCTCCCTCTGCGGCGAGTGCATAATTGACAAGACCGGCGGCATCTGCCCTGTTACAAATTGCCCCAAGGGGCTTTTAAACGGCCCATGCGGCGGCATGAAAGACGGCAACTGCGAGGTAAGTGCGGATATAAAATGCGCATGGGTGAGGATTTACGAGAGGCAGAAAAAGGTAAACGAGCTGGACAAGATGAGCGAGATACTCCCGCCCAAGGACTGGTCAAAAAAACAAAACCCTCACACACTGGGCAGACAGGAAAAAGATAAAAAGGAAAAGAAAGCCTGAAAAATAAGGCAACAAGCCAAAGGCAGCGGCGGACTTAATTGCGGCTGCCTTTTGTGGCTGGGGCTCTCGCTCACAAACTGTTGCCGGCTTGTCCTGCGCCTTGCTTCGCCACAAAAGCACGTAACACGCTGTTCATGTAAGTTTGGTATCCTTTGCCCTTGCTACGGAACCATTCAAGCACATCGGCATCCACGCGGATATTGATATGCTTCTGGCGTCATCACGTCGCATCCATACAACGGCAACAAGCCGTCCCTTCGTTTCTCCTACGCTGACCCACCTTTCCTCCTTATCCGTGTATTTGACGATATGCTCTTTCCTCGTCATCGCGCTTAGGCGTGTACCTCTTGTTGCAAAGCATGACGTGGTTTGAATGTAACATCCACTTCAACATCTTCGTCAAGTTTTCCAAGAATCGTAATCATCCGGTCAAGCGTGAACCGCCGAAGTTGTGCGTTACGGATGCGCGAAAACTCCGAATGAGACACGCCCGTCAACCTTTCGGCCTCGCGTGTCGTGAGCTTGCGTTCGTCGAGAATACCGATGATTCTTGCCGCAACGATGGCACGAGCCTGCAAAAGTCCCGCGTTCGGGCGTCCAAAGTCGCGGTAAATGTTACCGCTACCGTATATCAATTCAAAATCGTCTTCCATTGTAGAGCCTCCTTCAATCGTTTTAAGCGTTCACGGATAAGGTCAATCTCTGTCCCCCATTTAACAATTCCTCTGTTTTAGTAACTGCCTCATCACGGACTATAACACCTTGCCTCAAAGCCCTTACTATCGTTCCTGCTATCCCTGATATTTTTAATCCAGCTTCTAAAGCAAGCCGACGGCTAATTGTTTCTTCAATCAATAGTGGGCACTGCATCTGCATAGCTAATAAAATTGCATCTGCTTCTGCTAAGTGCAGACATTCTATGCCTTTAATTTCCGGCTGTTTCTCTTTTATAACTGGTCTTATTTCCACCAGGTCTTTAATGTTATAAGCTTCTAAATAACCATTTGGCGGTAAACGAAGGCCATAGGAAAGCTCCTCTATCACAGATAGCGGAACAATTATTTTTTTGTATAATTTACGAATGAAATCATAACCATTCCTGATTTTTTCTAAAGAAATCAAAGGGCCGCTATCGCTGACCACTAAATCTATCATGTATTTTTAAGAATTAAACTCTACTGCCAAATTCGCCTCGCTGTCCGATAAAACAGAAAATCCAAACTTTGGCAATAAATCTTCAAATTCGCGCCGTGTCTTGCCGATAATTATACAAGCCTGCTTTTCAGAAATTTTACCAGCATGATACAGGAGGGCCGCTACAGCCTCCTTTAGATACACAGTATCCACTTCCTTGACTACTGCCGCCGGAAGATCATCTGGTAAGTCGATTATGAATGTTTGGGCTGCCATAAACACCTCCGATTCTATTCTTATTTTACCCCATCGGACACAAAAAAGCGAACTTTTTCATAGCGCCAAAATTCCTGGCACGCTTTGAGGCCGCTTCTGCGGAGTTTCTGGAAAGAAAGGCGTCGTTTTAAAATACCGGGTGGATATGATATAATACCGCGTGAAGGGGATAACGCTGAAATAGGCGGACAACCACATGATGAAGAGGCATTTTTCTGAATGCCTTGATAACCGGTTGCATGACGATAACCGGATTCAGGACACTGACAGTGAGATTTGTGAAAAAAGGAGAGCCAGATATGAGTTTTAAAGAAGCCGTCGAATCCGGTAAGTTTGTCGTCACAGCCGAGGTCGGTCCCCCAAAGGGTACCGATATAGCAACGATGATACACGATATGCACATACTAAAGGGTAAGATCGACGCGGTAAATGTTACGGACAATCAGTCCGCCGTGATGAGGATATGTTCGCTTGCCGTATGTAAAATAGCAATGGAACAGGGACTTGAGCCGATTCTTCAGATGACCTGCCGCGACAGAAACCGTATAGCGCTGCAGTCAGACCTTATAGGCGCCTCTGTCCTTGGCATACACAATGTCCTGTGCATGACCGGCGACCATGTAACGGCGGGCGACCAGAAGGGGGCGAAGTCTGTCTATGACATCGAGTCCGTCCAGCTCCTTCAGGTCGTTGATTCTTTGAACAAGGGCAAGGACATGTCTGGAAATGAAATGAAGGGCGCGACGAGTTTTTTCCAGGGCGCGGTAGTAACCCCTGAGGCAAACCCCCTTGAGCCACAGTTGATGAAATTCGAGAAAAAGGTCAGGGCGGGCGCTAATTTCTTCCAGACGCAGGCCATCTACGACATAGAGAAGTTTAAAGAATTTATGGCATTTGCCAGAAAGTTGAACACGAAGGTCATGGCCGGTCTCGTGGTACTAAAAAGCGTCGGCATGGCGAATTTCCTAAACAACAACGTACCCGGCATAAAAGTTCCACCGGAGCTGATAGCTGAACTCAAGGCAGCCGGTAAGGAAAAGGCCCTCGACACGGGGTTGAGCATCACGGCGCGGCATATTAGGCAGCTCAGGGAAGAGAAAATCTGCGACGGCGTGCATATAATGGCCATCGGCATGGAGGACAAAGTTCCCACGATTCTTGAAAGGGCGGGATTGTTATAGATAAAATGCCAAGGGCGACGATACAGCATTTCAGGGATAAAAAACAAAAGGGCCAGAAGCTCACGCTGATAACGGCCTATGACTATACGTTTGGGCGCATAGTTGATGAGGTCGGCTTTGACGGCGTGTTAGTTGGAGATTCCCTTGCGATGGTAGTGCAGGGGCTTGAGAACACCCTGCCTGTAACGATGGACGAGATGCTCTATCACACGCGGCTTGTGTCGCGCGCGGTTGAGAAATCGATGGTAATAGGGGATATGCCCTTTATGTCGTATCAGGTTTCGGTTGAGGACGCGGTGAGAAACGCTGCCCGATTTATAAAGGAATCCGGCGCCCAGGCAATTAAAATAGAGGGCGGCAGCGAAATCGTGGCGCAGGTGAAGGCGATAGTGCGCGCCGAGATACCCGTGATGGCGCACATAGGGCTTACCCCGCAGGCGATATACAGGATGGGCGGCTACAAAGTACAAGGCAAGACCGAGGAGGCGGGCAGGATTTTAATAGATGACGCGAAAAGACTTGAGGACGCGGGCGCCTTCAGCATAGTCCTTGAGGCGATGCCCAGCGTATTGGCCGGCCAGATAACCTCCTCCTTGTCCATTGCCACAATCGGCATAGGGGCCGGCACTGACTGCGATGGACAAATCCTCGTGCTTCATGACGTACTGGGGCTTTTCGAGAGGTTTGTACCAAAATTCGTAAAGCGATACGCTAATTTAAAAGGCGAGACCCTCAACGCCCTGAAACAGTATAAAGAGGAAGTTGAAAAAGGGATTTTCCCTTCCACCAAAGAAAGTTTTAGTTAGGAACAACACAATGGGTGAGACAAAACTAAAGGTAATGCTGTTAAGACATACCCCGGAGCCGGAGGAATTAGTGGCAATGGCCGCCAAGCTCTGCTACAGCCCTTCAGATATACAGGGGCTGAAGGAAAAAATAACGAAAAAGGACCAGCGTGGTTTTATACAAAAGCTGATGGATATGGGCCACCTAAGCCCAATTGAGCACTCATCCTTTACATTTGCCATCGAGGGCATATCGCGGGCGTGTTCACACCAATTAGTGCGCCACAGGCTTGCCTCCTATAGCCAGCAATCCCAGCGCTATGTCTCTATGCTGACGGGACAAACAGGCGAAGACGACACATTAGACTACATAGTGCCGCTGTCTATAGGCTCGGACAAGGCCCTTAAAAAGATATTTAATGACTTTATGAAAGAGGCACAGTCCACCTATGCACAAATATCGAAAAGATTGAATGAACTCGGCTTTGAAGGTGAGTTAGGCAATCAGGACGCACGGTTTGTGCTTCCAAACGCCTGCGAGACCAAGATAATCGCAACCATGAATGCCCGCGAACTGCTTCATTTTTTCAGGCAGCGCTGCTGCAATCGGGCGCAGTGGGAAATCCACGCCGTGGCAGACGAGATGCTCAGGCTTGTGCAGACGGTATCTCCAACGATTTTCTCAACAGCCGGCCCTGACTGCGTTAGCGGCAACTGTGCCGAGGGCGCTATGGCCTGCGGCAAGTTAACAGAGGTTCGCAGCAAGTACAGGATATCGCAATAATTTTAGTTGTTATACCAAGTTGCAGCCAAATGAGTAATATTAACAAGTCTGTCATTCCTGCGAAGGCAGGAATCCAGTCCTGAATAAAATAGATTTATATCTCATGCAACACATTAATAAATATATAAAAATATTTTTGCGTTTAACTGTTATCAGCAAAAACTGGATTCCTGCTTTCGCAGGAATGACAGATTTAGATTCTACTCACCCGTTATATTACGAAATTTCTTTTTTAAATCCTTATATAACCTATCAAAATAGCGAATTCTTTGTATCAAATAAAACACTGGTTACAATGAGCGTAAATGCTCTATTATATCTTGGCCGGGCAGCAATGTGCTTTTTTCTTTACCATCGAGTATATCCCTCAGCAGGTTATGAAAATCCTTATTAGTCGCCTACTCGTAAAGCTCAATCTTGCCGGTAACAATAATCATCAATTTATCCAGTTCTCTTTTCAAAATAAATCTCTCTATTCGTGAAAAGCGACGCTCCGAGAACTTCATGATTGATGCCTTCAAACGAATATAGTCATCCTTGATGAGCATATTTTCTCTGATCATAGCGTCATTGTTCAGGCATTCGTCCAGAGATTCGCAGGATTGCGTAGTATCCTCCGGCTTGTTGAGCTGATGTATTAACTTTGTCAGCATAAACTTTGCAAAGACCGACTTCACGAGTCTGGCGAGGCTACCATCTCTATCGAAACCGCTTACTGTGTGATTTATTACATTCACACTATCGAAAGTATTTAAAGCTGTCAGATGCATACCCGATCACGCTCCTTCTGTATTGCCTCAACTTCATTGCCAGTGTTCGCCGTCTCCAGTGTTCGCCGCCCTGTGCCTGATTATAGAGTAAAACATATGTAAGCACGCATGTCAAGGGTTTATTTTCACAGGAATTCCTAAATAAATTAAGGAACTATTCAAGTACAGGGTTCTCTCTTTCATCACTCAAGTCGCTGGTGTAATACTCGAATCTGTTCTTACCAAGTTCTTTTGCCTTATACATTGCCATATCGGCCCTTTTAATAAGGACATCGGTAACGTTAGCGATTTCATAATCTACATCGCTAAAGGGATATAACTCTATGCCAATACTGGCGCCAATACGGCATTCATGCCCATTCACTAAAAATGGTTTATTTAATGATCCAATAATCTTATCTGCAATCAATCCAGCATCGACCTTTCCACTTACTTTAGTAAGTATAATAATAAACTCATCTCCGCCAACGCGGGAAACCGTATCTGATTTTCTGACATTGCTTAATAACCTTGTTGAAACTTCTTTAAGCAGCATATCTCCGGTTTCATGTCCATAAGTATCGTTAACCGCCTTAAATTTATCTAAATCTATAAATAGTAACGCCATCATGTTGCCTTCTCGCGTGGAAAATTCAATTGCGATGTTTAATCTATCCAAAAGTAATATCCGGTTAGGCAGAGCAGTAACCACATCATAGTGCGCGAGCTGCTGGAGCTGCTTTTCATAGAATTTTCTCTGAGATATGTTTTTGAGTACATAAACACATTGTACTATATTACCTGCCTCATCTTTTATTGGCGACGCCGAGCAAGAGACATAGACTTCCTTTCCATTTTCATCATAGTGCAGGTGCTCGCTCATTGCGTGCTCACCCGTTCGTAACATATTCATAACAGGACACGAGTATTCCTGCTGATTACAAGGCTCAGAGACCTTATGCGTAATTTCATAACAATGTCTGCCTACTACATCAGCCCCCATAAGTTTATACTCCCTCATGAAGGTGTTATTGGCACTGACAATTGTCAAATCTTTGACGTCTATCACCGTGATGGAGTCGTTTATACTGTTAAGTACTGTCTGAGTAAATTTATTGATTCGCCTGACAGAATCCTCACCTTTTCCATGTTCAATTATCGCTGCAATCGAGTTTGTTATAGATGTAAAGGAATCCTCTTCCAACTTGTTTCTTTCATGATTATGCCTAACGTACAGACATAATACGCCTAATATATTGCTACCGGATTTTATAGGAATGCAGTAGTGTCCATGTTCGTGCATTCCTTCAAAACCAACAGAATGTAAATCGTCAAGCTTATTGGAAAATACTGTTTTACCTGTGCTGGCAGCTATACCGCATAGGCATTGTCCATATTTTAATCGCGCACATGATGTTAATAAATGTTCATGCAGATTTCTTTGCGCAACCATCATTAACTCTTCCGCGCCATCTACTTTTAGGTGTATACATCCTTTTTGTTCAATGCTTATGCCTGGGATAGAGACGATAATATCCATAATTCTCTGCAATTTACTTTGAAGAGGAACATGCTCTAAGGATATTTCAAGGACACTTCTTATTGTCTCTTGTAATACATCTCTGCGTTTCAGCTCATAAACAGTTTCTTCTAATTGCGTCCCTAATGCCAACTCAGACTGCACAAGGCCATCTCTTTCCCTGAGTTCCTCTAACAATATATCTACATATCTAATGATCCCCGTTTTGTTTTGATTTTTTCGCAGTCCATATTCGTCACGCAGGTTGCCCTGCGAGATGTTCTCTAATATCTCTATAATATCCTCTGGCTCTGCCCCTAATTGATTAACAAGTGAACGTATCGCCTTTACCGCAATTAAAAAACTAATTATAATTGACAGCACACACGCAGACATAACTATAACCATGAACATATAATATTGGTTATTTGAGTGAGCCTCTCCTTCTCTCATCATATATGTTTGATAGTCAGTAAGATTATCGATTGCCTTCAATAATATAGCGGAATGTTGCAATTGTTTATCAAATAACGACAGCCTTGATTCATGTGAATTAACCAACGAAACGGCACGATTTTGTTCTCGTATAAATGAAAAATAATCATTTTGTATATCTTTTATTTGTTTCAGAAGTAATTTGCCCTTATCAGTCCTTACTATAGGCTCCAGTTTACTCATATTTTCTGTCATAGTTATCTTGTATTTATCAATATTGTCCGTTTCTTCAGTACTGTTGTCATCAACAAGAAGCAACTTATATATTGACACATCAATGCCTTTAACAGCATACATTATGTTGTCCATGTATATAGTTTTAAGATATCTGGAACCGACTATATCATGAATCAGGTCACGGAACGACTGTAATATGAAGACACTAGTAATACTGCCGATGATTAACAGCATCACTATAACACTATGGCTATATGCAAGTTTTGTTTGTACCTTCATAGTCCCAGCCCGAACAACGACCCTGACATTATAACATATCTTACGTTCAAGTCAAAAACTATTTATCCCACGGTAAATTTGTTCTCCGTCATAAGTAAGCGGTAGTTGCGTAGATTGTTGTCAT
>JADFXO010000081.1:0-1465 GCA_015233485.1 Nitrospirota bacterium | reverse complement strand
GATTCCGGACAAGCCGGAATGACGACAAGGCAAGCCGGGTGGATACAATTTTTTGTCGCGGAGTGAGACAAATCATGTATAATGCAGTTGCGATGAACAGAAGATATTTAAATGCCTTGCTGGTTGTTTGTTCTCTCGTAGTAGTTTTTGGAGTATTATGTGTGTTTGAGTATGCACTGAGGCGCAGTGGCACCGTCAAACCTCTCAGCAACTCACGTGAGCTTTTCGTTGCCAACGCCTTTGGCAAAAGCCGGGGAAACGCTAAAAACATTGAAGCCTTCTCGTTCGGTGAAAAGGCCTATACAGATCAATACGGGTTTCGCATCCCGAAAGATTATAAGGAAGCAGATAAACACTTCGCCAGGACAATCCTTATACTCGGAGACTCAATCGCCTTCGGCGTCGGCGTAAAAGAAGAGGATACGTTTGCCGGCCTGATGCGCTCTGCGCTGCCGGACACCAGGGTGTATAACTCTGGTGTAGTAGGATATAACTCATACGACTATGAAAACGTTATAGTGCATTTTCTACCCTCTCATCCCGAAATCGACAGGGTATATCTGATTTATTGCCTGAACGATTTAAACTCCCAGTCAGCCGAGCTTATCGACAGTGAGCTAAACACCGGCGCCAGAAATGTAACACTCCTTGACAGGGCAAGACATATGGGCATCCTTGCCGGCCTGAACGAATTCCTGCGGGCCAAATCGCGGCTTTACTTATATCTGAAGGGTCTTATAACTGACCCGCAGATGAGATTTTACATGGCCGAATCCTTGTACTACAATTCGGACAACAATGTAATCTTTAACAAAAATATCCAACCCATCGTCAATATTGCCATGACCCTGAAGGGACGCAATATTCCCTTCACAGTGATTATTTCCCCATATGAAGCCCAACTCAGAAAGAAGGACTCGCTGCTTGAGCCGCAAAAAAAACTATCCGCCTTCTTCAGCTCTAACGGTATAGACTTCATTGACCCCGTGCCGGATTTTCTCGCAAAGGGGATGCCATCAAAGGAGTTTTATCTATTTTGCGACCCCATGCATTTCTCTGAAAAAGGGCATCGGGTGATGTTTGAGGCGCTTTCAAGGCGCTTATGAGGGCTTTTTAGGAGTCAGTCACTCTTTTTTCAGCATACTGAAGTCAATAGGGTTGTGCTGCGGCTTCTCATTATTAAATACATAACCCACGAAATTGCCCTTTGTGATGCCGCGCACCCTGTCTAATGTGTCTTTTTCATACTTACACGGTTCTGCTACACAAATGACGTTGCCGTCAAGTGCTGCGAAGTCTTTTGGCGAACCAGTGTCTATAATAACCTGATCATATTTTTCATGCAGGCTGCCCACGCACTCATTGACCCTGGCAACATCCGGCTCAAATAATACTTCAAGCCCGTGTTCCCTTGTGGGCGTGGGCAAGCTGGAGCCGTCCGGGGCGATGCCGAAAAACGCGGCTG
>JADFXO010000080.1 GCA_015233485.1 Nitrospirota bacterium | reverse complement strand
ATTTCCGGAGTGAGTACTCTTCCACCGAGCACCAGTACGTTAGAATCGTTATGTTCTCTGCTGGCCTTTGCGGTAAACAGATCGTGGCAAAGGGCGGCTCGGACTCTTCTAAACTTGTTTGCCACTATAGACATTCCTATTCCAGTACCGCAGATGAGTATTCCCCTGTCGACCTCTTTCCGGGATACGGCAGAGGCCACTTTAGCCCCGAAATCGGGGTAATCTACAGAACTTTCGCTGTTGGTGCCGCAATCCAGAACGTCTAACCCGGCAGCTTCGAGCAACTGGATTAGTTCCCTTTTCAAGTCGGAACCAGCATGGTCACACCCTACGGCTATAATCTTCATTAGCATCTCCATTGATATAGTAAATTACATATTTTGCCATTGTCAAGAATATAACGGGGCCTTTAGGATTATTTTATTAAAAGATGACAAACTTGTGTTTTTTTTACTATAATTATAACAAGCCGTTTCCATTCCTGAGTGGCCGGGTGCGGCCGGGAACGGGAGTCTGCCACCGGGACGGGATTTACGGAGACAATGTGCCAACGCCATGGGCCGTTGACTATAATGCCGGTTTAGGTTTAAGACCTGCCGTTGTAATGGAATTCATCTGGAGACACCTATGAGAACTTTTGTGGGGAAAACTCAATTTTTTGGTAAACACCTCATCGACAAGGCACTCGTAACCGAAGAGGACGTGCTTCAAGCCCTGGAACTGCAGAGGGACAAGAGCCAGAGTTTTGAGAAAGTGGCTGTAAGGCTTGGTATAATGAGTTCAAAGGAAACCTTTAAGGTGCTGACTTACCAGGCCGACTCCGATTTGTCTTTTGAAGAAATAGCACTGAGACTCGGATTGATTAATAGCGAACAAGCAGAGAGGGTTATTGCCCACTTAGAAAATCTTAAGCCGTTTATCGGCCTCACCCTGGTCAAGATGGGCAAACTATCGGTGGAAGATATGGAACGGGAACTTGGCGAGTACGAAAAAATCGTGGAGATGCATCAGAAATTAGCCGAAAACCTGCATAAAATCAGCCTGTTCAGGCACCTTGGCGAAGGCACGCTCGAATCGCTGGCATATATAACGGAAATTGAGCATTTCCAGGCGCGCCAGAGGGTAATCGACGAAGGCGATAAAGCCGATCGGTTTTATTGTGTCCACTCCGGCTCCCTGGTGGTGACGAAAAACAACGTTCTAAACGACGCTCAAAGCACCTCAATAAGCGCCTCAATAAGCGCCTCAATAAGCGCCCCGATAAGCGCCTCATCGCCTGTTTTTATATCCGCTATCGGCGAAAACGAAGTCTTCGGGGAATCCTGCATTTTCGAATGCGGTATACGCACCGCCAACGTAACTGCCCAAACCGATGCCACTCTCTTTTCTTTCAGGCGGGACACTTTCATAGATTTTATAAAAAATCATCCCAGGGATTCTATCTCCATCTTCATTTATTTCGTGCAACACCTTATGTCCAAATTAGAGGCCACCGGCAGAGACCTTGTTTTCGAGAGGAAGTTCGGTTTGTGCCAGGATAAGATTGACGAGGTAGTCAGGGATTTCTTTGACTAACCGGGGTCCCATCCGGCTGTCGGTCTATGGGTAATTCGATCGTGAAAATAGCCCCGTTGTCTATGTTTTCGCTGTAAAGCTCCCCTTCCATGTTTCTTTCTATGATAATCTTGGACATGTAGAGCCCTATACCCATTCCCTTTTCCTCGTTTTTGGTTGTGAAGTACGGCTCAAAAATCCTGTCCTTAATCCTGGACGGTATTCCGCCGCCGTTGTCTTTTATCAGGATCTTTGCGCGGTTGCCATCGCTCATTATGGTAATCGTTATCTGGCCTTCGTTTTCATTCAGCAGGCCGGAGCGTCTGGCACCGATTATGGCACTTTTGGCGTTACTGGCGATATTCAATATAACCTGCATGAACTCCGCCTTGTAACTGGTCATGTACAGGTCGTCTCTGCCGATGCAACTTATGGTGTGATCGATGAAATTGTTCTTGAGTTGGGATGCCACAACGGAAATCGTTTCTTTAATGGCAACGACGAGATTGAACGTTTGTTTTTCCTTTGAAGGGGTATAGAAATTACGGAAATCGTCTATTGTCCTGGACATGTAGAGAACCTGGCCCATGCCGTCGGCGATTATCTTTTCCATATGCTCTTTCGTCAGTTCACCAAAGTTGTAGGAATCCCTGATTTCCTGCATAAGCATCCCTACGGTCGTCAGGGGTTGTCTCCACTGGTGGGCTATCGCTCCAATCATCTCACCCATTGCAGCCAGCCGGCTCTTGTGTAGAAGTACCTGTTCCTGGACCGCCCGCTTTTCAATTTCGGCTACTACTCGTTTCTCCAACTCCCGGTTAAGCGCAGACAGCTCTTTCCCGGTTTTCTTGTAATCGCTGATATCCCTTATTATCAGTATCAGTTTGTCTTCAAGGAAAAGCAGGAGCCTTGCCTCGTAGTTCATCTCTATAGCGTTTTCCATAACGTCGAATTCGACCGGTATAAAAACTTTTTCCTTTAATGCCAGATCTATGGCTTCCATAAGTTTATCGACCACGTTTTGCGGAAAGAACTCGCCTAACGGCTTGTTGACGGCGTAGCGCCCAACCGGAGCGTTTTCAGTAAAAAGGCCCGTGTTATAATCGAGCACGGTGCCATGGCCGTCCAAAAGGAAGTACCGTGCCGGGAAGACCGTAAATATCGCATCGAGCAGCGATATCGTTTGTATCAGTTCGTCTTGCATCCGCACGTGTCCCGTAATGTCCCTGAACGTGGCAACGTAGACCTTAGATTCATCCCATTGAGTTTCGACCGATATCATTTCCGCAACGTGGGGCTCTCCATTGCCGTTTGTAACGTGTATGTTCTCGGGTTTGCCGGTGTCGACCGGAATATCTAAAACCGTACCCAACATGGACGTGGCATCACGGCCAAAGAGTATCTCCGCGGCAGGGTTTACGAATAGTACACGCCTTTGGTTATCCACCATGACTATGCCGTCGGCGTTTTTAGACACCAGAGTATTCAGAAGCCTTTCATTGTCAATTAACTTATTGCCAGACATATATACCGGTATCTGTTTACCATCGCTTTTTTAATTGTTTGCAACTTAATGTTATAATAATATAACATATTGGTAAGAATATTCTGAAGACAAACCGAATCTATATAACCGAATCTATATATAAGGAGAGACAATGAAACTGACCAGAGGAAAGTTCGAGTGCCTGGGTTGTGGAGAGGATTTTCAGGCCGTTTACGCCGACGATAAGCCTAAAGTATGTCCGCACTGTAAGAGCGGCAATATAAATTGCCTGTGCGAAGAGCCGGCCCGGCTTGAGCCAATCGATGCGGGACAGGCTGCCAATGTGGGACAGGGCGGCTGCGGGTGTGGCTGCGGACATAAACGTTAAAGTCTCCTGCAAAAAAGATTATAGCTAAGATTCCCGCAACGGAAAGGAAATTCCGCCCGATGCCGGCCGTCCAAATCCGGCAATTGGCGACGGTACTATGAAAAGCATACTCTTCATGGACGATGACCCCAGTATCAGGGATGGAATCGCCGCTATCCTGAAACTCGAAGGATACGAAGTAGACCTTGCCTGCGACGGTAACGAAGCCATAGAATTGTATTGCAGGCGTAAACAACAGTCGAAACCTTACGATGCAGTCATTATGGATTTGACGATTCCGGGAGGTATGGGAGGTAGAATTGCCGTATCAGAACTCCTCAAGATAGACCCCAACGTGAGGGCCATTGTCACCAGCGGCTACTATGCCGACCCTGTAGTGGCTGATTATTCTCAATTCGGGTTTGTAGACGCGGTTATAAAGCCTTACAAGATAGGCGAGATCATGGAAGCCATAACAAGGGTTACAGGCAGGTAGTAGTTTATCGGGTTGCAGTTCCGTTCGTACGTTTAAGCGTGAAGCAAGGGTATAACTATATCATTTTGCGGTTTTTCCAAGCTCTTCTCTGATGGCATCCCTAACACCAACACCGATTTTGATTATGTAATCTAACATCCTTTTGTCGAAGTCGTCTTTAGTTAGGTACTTCTTCATCTCTTTGTCGAAGTGGTCTTTAGTCAGGTACTTCTTAATCTCTTTGTCGAAGTCGTCTTTAGTCAGGCACTTCCCAACCTCTTCAAGTAATTCGTCCTTTACAGATTTAAGCTCTTGTTCAATCGAATCAAACTTTGCATTAGCCTGGATTTTAAATTCCTTAAAGTCTCCGACAAGCTGGTAAAGAAACAATACCATTCTATCCGGGGGCTGTGACTCATCCATCAAGTCATGCAATACTTCTACAACTATTTTCCTGATCTCATCTTTGTCGGCTGCAATCATCCGGTATTACCTCCCATCTGAAGAAACTGTGGCTTTCATAAACGCTTCTATTCAAGCGTATATTCTATATTACATTATTTACCTCGAAAATGCCAATAAATAATGAACCCTTGTAATTTGTTGATCGTAAGATAGAAGAGGCAAGTTAATGGATTCCCTAATAAAGATTTGCCCACTATAGACCTTAAGCATAAAATCAACCCCTTACACTTTATGTTATGGCGCAAACCCCAGACCATTTCACAACTTGCTATTTTTTTCTAAGTAAAGTTAATATTAGATATTATTACCGTTTAATGGCATAACCATGACCGGCACGGTATACTTATCATCTGATAAGTGATAACAAACTTGCGGCGGTCGTAATAACCCGTGTTCCTGCGGCATCGGGAAAATATACAAGAGGCGTTATGGGATGAAATGAAGAAATACAAGGGTTCTAAGCAGGTATACAAATACCGAAATAACGGCGTTATTCCGGAAAATGAATTGATTACCTGTATGGATAATGCGATTCAAAGTGATGAAACAAAAAGAGAGGGCATAGGTTATGTTTTATTCTGATAGACAAATTCCACAATGGCAACAGTTGTGGGCTAAAACGAACCGGGACAAGACGAGTCAAAGTAGCAAGGATTTCCGTTATCACCCCTTGCTGTACCACATGCTCGATGTTGCAGCCGTAACGGGTCTCCTTTGGGACAAATGTCTTATCCCGCAACTTCGCAAGAGGTTCGAATGTTCTCTCGGAACTGACGTGCGCACCCAAATTGTGTTTTTGTCCGGAGCACACGATCTCGGCAAAGCCAGTCCAGGCTTCCAGAAGAAAGTCCCGGAATTACTACAGAATACCGGACTTCCGGTCTCTGAAAACGACAATAATCGTCCCCATGGGTTCGTTAGCGCGCATATCTTGAATGAAGTCCTCGGGAACTGCCCGTCTTCTGCCGTTTTAGCTCAGAGCGCCGGAGGGCACCACGGTGTTTTTCCGCGATCAATCGATCTCAAAATGGGTCAGGATACGCTTGGGAATAACTATTGGAAAATGGCTCAACATAAGCTGCTTCAAGAATTTGCTAAAACCGTAGGGTTCGAAACGAACCAAGCAGCCGGGTCTCGAAGCGAAATCATGGACCCGGCTGTAGTTCCAATACTTGCCGGGTTTATTTGCGTGGTGGATTGGATCGGTTCGAATCAGGATTTCTTCCCTTGTGCAGCCGCATGTGGATCGCCGGTTGAAAACACCGCGGCGAAATATTGGCCGAACGCGCAAGAGCAGGCGCAAAAAGCACTTGAGGAGTTGGGGTGGCTGCCTGCTGTAGTCTTTATCGATGAAACACGTTTCGATACTATTTTTAACGGTTTCGTCCCCAACGCCCTCCAAGTGGCTGCAATCGAAGCGGTGTCAAAGCAAGCTTCTCCTTATCTTATGATTGTCGAAGCACCGATGGGCCAAGGCAAAACCGAAGCAGCTCTCTATGCGGCAGACCTGGCGATGTGCAGAGGTTTTGCACGCGGTATGTATATAGCGATGCCTACCCAGGCAACCGGCAATGCGATGTTCAAAAGGGTTTTGGATGATTATCTAATAAAGCGGGGCCACACGGGGAAACTCAACTTACAACTCGTACATGGCGACGCGCTTCTTGCACAAATGGCAGACATGAAACAAGGTGAGATTCCTGAGTTCAATCCAAAAGACATTGAGGATGAGAGCGATGGCGACGTGGAAGCTCAATCCTGGTTTACCGCCAGGAAAAGGCCGCTTCTTGCGCCGTTTGGCGTCGGCACCATCGACCAAAGCCTGTTGAGCGTCCTTCAAACCAAGCACTGGTTTGTGCGGTTGTTCGGGTTAGCTGGCAAGGTGGTAATTTTCGACGAGGTTCACGCCTACGACGCCTACATGAGCACAATCCTCGAACGGCTGCTGCATTGGCTGGCAGAGGTAGATTGCACCGTCATTTTGCTTTCTGCAACACTTCCTGATGCCAAACGAAAAGCACTCGCCGAGGCTTATTCCGGTCACAATGATGTCCAGTACAAACGCTATCCGCGAATCACTCTGGCCAAGCCACTCCACTATCTCGATGCACAGACGAATCGCTCCCCGATATGTGACGAAATCCCAATAGAGGAGCAGCACTCTATTGACGTGTGCTTTGCCAAGACCGATCTGACAGTTCTAACCGCCACCCTCAGCCAGCAATTGGAGCATGGCGGATGTGCCGCTGTCATCTGCAACACGGTCAACCGCTCCATAGAAGTTTATAAATACCTGAGAGACAACCTAAAGGATACCGAGTGCTCGCTATTTCACGCCCGCACACTCCAGATGTGGCGGCGTGAGCGGGAAGATGAAGTTCTTCGCAAGTTCGGCAAGGGTGAGAAACAGGCCGATGGTACATACAAAAACTCGCACCGCCCTACGCGGGCAGTCTTGGTCGCCACACAGGTAATCGAACAAAGCCTGGACCTGGACTTCGATCTCATGGTGTCGGAGATAGCCCCGGTTGACTTACTGCTTCAGCGTATTGGAAGACTTCACCGGCATTCGCGCCTACGCCCTGTGGGCCTTGAAACGCCGCAATTTATTGTTCTCTGTGATGCCGAAACGGACGGGCCTCCACCCGAGTCGTTCGGCAAGAACATCGAGTTCGTTTACGACCGCTACATCCTATTACGCACGTGGATGACCATGTGCAAGCGTGAGAAGCTCGAAGTACCAGCCGAAATAGAGGCTTTGGTGGAGGCGGTCTATAGACGGGATTGTGATGGTGTGGACAATGATTGGTCAAGCGCTCTTAAAGAGGCATTGGCAGGCTTCGAAGTTGCTACCGATGATTCCATAGGTCATGCGCGCCATCTCGTAGTCCGTCAACCGGATGATCCAGCCGAACTAATTGAGCGTTTCAACCGAGAACTAGAAGACGACGATGATCCGGCCACCGATAAAAAAGTCCGGGCGGCTACCCGTGAGGGCGAACCAAGCATTAAAGTGGTGTTTCTGAACAACGGCGAGAAACTTCCCAAGACTGTCATTGCCGAAGAAGTGAGGTGGCTCCTCGATCGATCAGCGTCAATATCAAATAAGTCGCTTTTTTCCAAACTGCTTGCACTGAAAGTTCCTGCTGCATGGCAAAGTAACGCGCATTTGCGCCACTGTCGTTTGGTTAAGGTTGGGAAAACAAAGGGTATCAATGTCACAGTCACCCAAGAGTTGGGGGTGGACATCCAATGAACAATAACAAGTTCGATCTCCTTACCCATGAGTGGATACCTTGCCTCAATGAGCAAGACATCCCGAAGCCTTACAGCATTCGTTCAGCCCTGGAGAACGCAAGTAAGATTCGATCAATTGAACACGAATCCCCCGTTGTGCGTATTGCTGTGCTAAGGCTGCTCATGGCGTTTTGCTACCGTCTGGCCTATGCCAACGGTGTCCCTCTATGCTCGTTTCGCAACTGGAAAGAGTTGCAGACTCAGTGGAGAAAGGGCATACCGTCGAAATGGATTGACCATTACCTCGATGCATGCAATTGCCGGGACAAATTCAGGCTTTTCGACGATAATTATCCGTTCTTTCAGGTCGCCGGGCTTAAATGCAAGGGAGACAAGCAACCTGAAGCAGCGACGAGACTGGCGTTTGAGCAATTCGCGGGCATACCGACTTCACTTTGGGAGCACTTACAGGAGGTTCCATCTGTTCAGGAAGCCGCCCTGTATCTTGTGACGTGCCAGGCATTCGGTGCGAGCGCCAGTAACACAAGCGATGCCAAGGTAGGAGACCTCGAATATTCGCCTACCGGCCGCACATTTGCGCCAGCCTATACCGGATGCATCGTCTGGCTGGAAGGTGACAATCTGCTAAAAACGCTAATGCTGAACCTAGTGGACTACGATCTTACAGATACCGATCTGCCCATTTGGGAAAAGACATTAACCATACATGTACTTCGCGCTCGACAGCCAAAGAAAGCCAAGGAGGGCGACCTGGACAAAAACGGAAAGCAGATCAAGATCGGGAAAAAACTCAATGATTATAGAGCAGCCTCACCCACTGGACCCGCTCAACTCTTCACTTGGTCGAGTCGGGCCGTCCTCCTGACCAAACCTGAGAATGGGCAAGTTAAATACGTGCATTTCACCCAGGGACTTGCTCTCAACGATCACCCCATCGATCCAATGAAACCATATGACCAAGAAGGGGAGCCCATCAAGCTTCAGCGTCACAAAGCTGCATGGAGAGACTTGCATTCCCTTCTGGACATTCAGCCCACCCACAACCGTACAGTTCTGGCTCTCGCTCATGCAGCGCGCAGCGGCCTATCAGCCCGACTTAATGTAGCCGGTATCGCCCAGGGAGACAATCCAGCCAAGATACTTTTCTGGCGGCACGAGCGAATGCCCGTGCCAATGGCAATGCTCACGGACATCAACTTGATCGAACGGCTTGGCAGACTCTTGGGGAACGCCGAGCAAGCGGGTAAGGAACTCAACAAACGGACGCGTAGAATAGCAAAGCTCTATCTTGTACCTAACGCAGAATCACCTAACGGCAGGCAGGCCGATGAAAAGGATATTTCAAGAGTGGCTGATGCCATAGATCCTCGTCCCGCTTACTGGGCGAGGATGGAGAAGCATTTCTTCACGCTGCTGGAAGATCTACCCAACGACTGGGACACAACAAACAATGAATGGAAACCAGACGACCAGCAGAAGGCGACAAAAGACTGGCGCGGGAATGTAAAGCGCGAGGCCAAGCGGGCGCTGGAGGAGAGCATCCGCTCTCTTGGAACAACTGCCCGGGCTATTCAGGCTGTTGCGCGCGTTCGCACCGATTTCAATGATAACGACCTCAAGCCCCCGCAAAAAGAAGGCGAGGGAAAAAGAAAGGCAAAGGGAGGCAAGAAAAAATGAAATTTGATGAGAGATGGAAAACATTCATCGGCTACCTGCTCAATATTGCTAAAGAAGGCAAAGAGGACAGGGGCGCACTTGCTGACCTGCGCAGCGGCTTGGGCAAGGAACCGGGCAAGATGGCTCGTGTTCATAAGCACGTCGTGCCGTATCTTCCTGAGAAAAACCACAATGACCGATGGTATTACCTGACTGCGACGCTCTTCGGTATGCACCCCAAACATAAAGATCCCGTAGAACATGAGTCAAACGGGAATAAGTGGAAGGAGGTGTGGACGATGGGCCGCGCGTTCAGACCGCTCAAAGAAAAGAGGAATAGCATGGAAGCCCGTTTCGTTGCGCTACTCAACTCCCACCCCGACGATCTGGACGATCATCTCCGACATGCCGTCAGACTGCTGAAAGCAAACGACCAGCCGCTCGACTGGTTTCAACTCTTCGAAGATCTGCTTCAGTGGGACCACCCTGATGGACACGTCCAACTCCAATGGGCGCGCGATTTCTACAAGAGTGATTTCAATAACAGGGCCAATGTGCCCGATACAGATTCAACCTTAAAAGAGGAGGACATAGACCATGAATGATTCCGGCGTAAAAATTGAGGCGCATCTGCTCCAGAACTTCGCTCCATCCAATCTAAACCGCGATGACACGGGCCAACCCAAAAGCACTACCTTCGGCGGCTTCCGGCGGGCGCGGATTTCAAGCCAATGCGAGAAACGTGCGGCCCGCAACTGGTGGTGCGAACACGGCACTGTCACCGTAGGGGACAGGACAAAGAGGCTCCAGCAACTGATTGGCAACAAGCTTGCCAAAGACGAGGAATTCGTCAAGAAAGTTGCTGACGATAAAGACCGAAAAGATGGGATTCGTGTCTTTACGGACGCGTACTACGCCGCCGCAGACAAAAAGAATCAAGATCATACAAAGGTCTTAATCTTTATTGGTCCGCATGAGGTTGATATCTGCGCCCGGGCTATAAAGGATATTTGGGACGATAAGACTGAAAATACTGTCATTGAAAAAGAGCAGAAGACGAATACCATTGAGGGTATAGCTTCAATCGTAAAAAAGGTGCACGATTTAGATGCTAAGAAGGCCAATAAGAAAATAAACTCAAATAATAGGGATGAAACCACAGTGCAACCGGAGTCTGAGCAAACTGTCGATAATGAGAACGCTGAAGAGGCAGATCCCAAGAAGCCCAAGAGCCCGAAACTCAAATCTCTACCGGAGATCGAGAACCGAATCAAATCAGCGCAGGTTTCGGCTGACATTGCTCTTTTCGGTCGCATGCTCGCCGAGCACCCGGGGCTCAACACTGATGGTGCCTGCCAGGTTGCCCATCCCATTTCCACCCACAAGGTTGATATGGAGATGGATTTCTTCACTGCCGTGGATGACCTAAATCCCGATGACGAAACCGGCGCGGGGATGATGGGCATCGTCGGTTTCAACAGTGCCTGTTATTACCGTTATGCGCTTGTAGACCGTGACCAGCTCGCAAGGAATCTTGCGCGTAAAACGCAACGCAATAACGGCAAGTATGTGCAAGAACTCGAAACCAAAGACTACGAGGATGCCGACAAAGGCATAGAGGCGTTCCTCGAAGCGATGGTATACGTCATCCCCACTGGCAAGCAGAACTCCTTTGCCGCCCAGAATCTCCCCTCGTTCGGATTATTCGTCAGACGGCAAGGCGGCGTCCCCATTTCCCTTGCCAACGCCTTCGCCAAACCTATTCGACCCACGAAAGATGACGATGATCTGGTCGGTCTGTCGGTGGCTGCCCTGACAAAGCATTGGAAAGCGATAAAAACGGTCTATGGTGGTCAGGGTGTCAAGGCAACCACATGCTTCCACCTCTATCAGGGTGAACGCCTAAATGAACTCAAAGATTGCGACAAAGGAAGTGTCGAAAAGGCGATCGATGCAATCATGAAGGAGACGAAATAACCATGAGCCAACCGTACACACTTCTCTTACGGCTCGAAGGCCCTATGCAATCATGGGGCTATCGCAGCCGGTTCGATTACCGTGACACGGCACTGGAGCCGACCCGCAGCGGTGTGATCGGCCTGATTTGCGCGGCCATGGGCATTGCACGCGGAGAGGATATCAAGAAATTTGACGAGATCAAAATGGGTGTGCGTGTGGACAAAGAGGGTCGGCCCGAACGTGACTACCATACGGCACTCGACGTTATCAAGGCGGATGGGAGCGGAAAAGATACAGTCGTATCCTATCGGGACTATCTGGCCGATACGATATTTACCGTGGGACTGCAATCGGAGGATCTGGACATACTCAATAGCATCGAAGCATATTTGAGGAAACCGATTTGGCCTTTGTTCTTGGGTCGTAAGTCGTTCTGCCTGACAGAGTACCCGCTGTCCGCTTCTCGACCGGCTATCGTCCAAGCGACTTTGGAGGATGCCCTCAAATGTGCGTCGTTCTCTCTCAGGTGCAAGCCCTCTAAGCCCACTGAAGAGATGCTTAACTACCGCCTCGTTCTCGAAAAGCCTGACGGCGAAAGAACTCAGTACGACTGGCCTCTCTGTTTTCGCCAACGGCGGTTCAAGCCTCGATCAATTACAATGTTACCCCCCCAGTCAGAAGGAGGAAAGGAATGATGAATGCTACAACAAACTCGCTTTTCCTTTCCCGCCTTGTCCTCAACCCGCGATCACGGCAGGTTATGAGCGAAATAGCGTTTCCTTATGAAATGCACCGTACACTGATGCGCGCCTTCCCGAAAACCATGGACGATACGAAATCCGAAGCACGCGATAAGTTCGGTGTTCTTTTTCGTGTGGATGTTGATAACCTGAATCGTGTAATAAAAGTATACGTACAATCACTTATCGAACCGGTCTGGTCATTTCTCGCTGACCTAAATGATTATCTTTGCGTAGATATGAATGTATCCGGATATGAACATAAAGAGATCATGCCTGCATGTCGGAAGATTCAAAACGGACAGCTACTTTCGTTTCGTTTGCGTGCCAACCCGACAAAACGGATCGCGAAAAACGACGATCCGAAAAAAGGCAAACGAGTCGAACTGAGATGCGAGGATGAACAAATCTCCTGGCTAATTCCTCCTCTCTTCTTCCTT